>CAMWUB010000283.1 GCA_947177345.1 uncultured Ruminococcus sp.
GCGTATATTTATGGATATAGAAGATATATCAGGTATTCTTGAAATGGATTCCCTAAAGGTATTGGAAACTGATAAAGGAACTCTTTCAGACGAGGACAGAAAATTACTTGAAGACAAAGGAATTTCCATTATTGAAAATGATTAAGATATTTTTAAATCAGGAGGTAACTATGAAATATAATATAAATGACCCCGAAGCCGTCGCAATACGTGAAAAAATGGAACGTCTTAAACAATTCGGAGATGTTGAAATATATGATACAATCAGTATTGAGGAAGTACGTGAGTTTGAGGAAGAAAACAATATAAAGCTCCCTGAAGATTATGTATGGTTTATAACCAATGTCGCCAACGGCTGTCACGAAAGTGGGCATGGTTATGACTACAGATACAGTTGTGGATTTTATCCGCTTGAACATACATACTTTTCAGATGAAGATATAGGCAATTTTTGTGTGGGTGAGGAGGATTTTTCACTTGATATATCAAGTAAGGGTTGTTCTTATTCATACGGAATTATTCTCAAAGGCGAACATTACGGCGAAATATCCGATAATGCCGATGGTCTTGCTTACTATGAACCGAAAAAAGTTCACGGCTTTAAGGAATGGTATAACCTGCTCCTTGACGAAACACTTCTGGGATATGATACATTAGGTTTTGACAAAAGAATAAGCGGAAAAATTGAAGATATTCTTGACAGCTACAGACAGAATCATGATATGTTTTATATACGTTCGATTCAGTGGAAAACCGGCTGGGATTGCAGAAAAGATGTCATTACTGAAAAATTAATGAATGATATTTATGAAGTCTTTGTAAATGAAACAATTTCCGAAAATAAAAAAGTTCTTTTTTTTATATTGAAAAATATAGGCTATCCGGATATGTTCAGCGTTATTGAACAGATTTTCATTCCGGAAAATTACGAAACAATAGCTTTTTATCTTAATACAACAGGTGGTATTTATTTCAAAGGCAGAAATTTTAAAAATGGTGTCATTGACGGAGCAGGCAGATATTATCCCATGATTAGAAAAATTCTTGATTATCTTTCCGAAAATGAAAGTGAATATTTCCGCTATGCTTTTGAAGTTGCCGTAATGAATCCGGAATTTAAAGCAAGTCATATTGAAGATATTTCCAACCGTGATTTTGTCATGAAACATATAAGCGGTCTGTATGAAGAAGTACTCATAAGGCGTATCGAACCATATTATACGCAGTCAAAAAACGAAAGGAACAGTAAACAATGAAAAGAATAATAAAAAGTATGGAAAATAAGTATCTGATACCGGCACTGAATCTTGTTG
Organism: uncultured Ruminococcus sp.; assembly: GCA_947177345.1. GTDB lineage: Bacteria > Bacillota > Clostridia > Oscillospirales > Ruminococcaceae > Ruminococcus. The sequence goes on from CAMWUB010000283.1 coordinate 1,314, forward strand.
AGGAAGTATTTACAGAATACGATTCCGCAGAAGAGGGTAAAATGGTACGCCGACTTGTTGAGGAAATACGTTCAAAGAAGTACTATCTTCCGGAGCTGGAATTGATAATGACAGACGAAAACGATAATATCATAGGTTACGCAATGTTTTCACGGTTTCATATCGAGGGAAAATACGAAAATGAACTTCTTTTACTAAGTCCGGTAGCTGTAAAGACGGAGTTGCAGAGACAACATATTTCCAAGGAACTTATTGAATACGGATTTGAAATCGCAAGGGAAAGAGGTTTCAGAGCGGTACTCGTCGAGGGTGACCCTAAAAATTATAATCCACGTGGATTTGTGACAAGTAAGGATTACGGAATAATAGCCGGGGCAGGTATAAATCTTCCTCATGAAAGTTGTCTGATGATAAAAGAACTCGTTGACAATGCACTTGATAATATAAGCGGTGTTGTTGATTACTCGTTTTATACTTCGCTTACGTAAAAAAAACGGACTTTTTACAGTCCGCATAATTTATAGGAATTGTCTCATGTCAAGGGATAGTTTTTCTTCCGTACCGATAAGTCTTCCGGCGATAGTTTTGGAACGCTCATCCGCTGCCTTGTACTGATTCAGATATCTACTTAATGACTTTATACCCATATGACAACCATCTGAAATAAGTTCGGCAATATTACTGTCTGATTCGTCCATTTTTAACTTGACGTTAGTTTTCATCCATGACATACCTTTAGCAATCGGATTAGGGTCTTTGCCATCGTCGTGATAGTCTGCGAGTGCTACCTGTAAATCTGTTTTAAGTCTTTCGTTTTCGCTCTTGCTGTACTGTAGAGTATTTTTCAGATTTTCGTCGTGGACGTACTCCATGACTTCATCTATTGCGGAAACACCCATTTTTACGCCTGCATCACATTCACGAAGCAGTTTTATAGTATCCTGTTCAATCATGTTATCAACCTCCTTTGCGATAGTATTTCCGCAAATGAGGTTTTTATACTTTTCTTTTTCCGGTCACGCATTCATAAACAAGAGATTTTTTATAATCTTCCATAATCTGAAGCTGTTGTTTCTTTGCGGAAATGATGTTGTCAATGTTTTCGCATTTTTTATCAAGAAATGCGGAAATTTCCTCCTGCTCTTCCGCCGGTGGCAATGTAATATAAATATTCCCTGTTTTTTCCCAGCTTCTGAAATCACTTGTATTTTCTCTTACACCATTACATAGCGATTTATATACATTCCTGAATGCAAGCATCTGAAGAAAATAACAAATAAAATGCTTGTTTTCTTCAGAGTTACATACATGTACTACATTTGTACATTTGCCGTTATATTCAGAAATGGCAATAGCACCATGCCATGTATCCATACCATGAATAAGTAAATCACCTTTCTGAACTCCCTGATACATCTTTTCATTGTCTGAAATCAGACCTATATTATTATTAATGTCACGTTTAATAACCTTTCCGCCATTGGAACAAATCAGATGTTCTGCAAAAGAATCAAAATTTCTGTTTAATTTTTTACATATATATTTCAATTTTGTAAGTTTCCAATCAACAGGCATTTTACCGATATAATTAACGCCGGAATCTTTCATATTAACATTTTTGTTAAAGCCCTGTGTCACTGTTTCAGTAATAAGAGATTTTTTATAATCTGCAAGCAATTCTATCTGCTTTTTAAGTAATTCTGTAATGTTATCTATATATCCGCACTTTTCGTCAAGGAAACGGGCAATTTTTTGCTGTTCCTCGATTGGCGGAACTATAATTTTTATTTTTTTCATATCCTGCCATGTGGTTGTCCATAAATCGTCTACTATTCCATGACCCCATTTATAAAACTCGTCCGCAAATTCTCTTGTATCAAAAAGCAAATTATAATATGCTGAATTTATTTCAGCAACAGGATATAATATAATAT
>CAMWUB010000284.1 GCA_947177345.1 uncultured Ruminococcus sp.
GTTCAAACAGTTCCGGTGGGCACAGATAATCTTCACCACTGTCGTCTATAATACGAAACCAGTTCTTTTCAGTAGAAATAATATTGTATATTTTGTTATGGGTAAGCATTAAAGATTTAGTTTCACCGATATATCTTACAAGATTTATTTCATTAAAGAATTTATTTCCCCGTGATGTGTTAAGATTTTCCGGCAATATATTATATTTCCGTCTGAATATTTCAAGGACTTCCGGAAGAGTTTCATATACTTCAAAGTGTTCGTTTATTTCCGGATTGTCATAATCTTCATTGTCAAGAAACATTTCCTGAATACATATGGCATAACTATTATTTACTTTCTTTATTACGTGTTTATGTACGAATGTTCTTCCGTCACGTTCTTTAAATTCTTCAATACCCACCTGTTTTCCGTTTTCGATTTTCTGTATAAGTTTTGAGTATTCCATAATAATAACACCTTTTGATTAATCTGTTTCAACAATATATACGTTGAAATCTTTACGCTGTCCGCATACTATGTATTTTTCAGCATCATTTTCCCAGAAATCAATTATATTTTGCAAATCGTCTGTTATATATTTTTTTGCTTCATAGCAATCAGCCATAAAATCCGCATAATTAAATATGATAAGAATAATTGAATTTGTTTCAAGCCATTCAAGGTCTGTTATCCAGTCCTGAAATCTGTTCCGGTTCATTAAGTATTTCCGTGGATATTCAAACGCTCCGCTGAACCAGTTTATATTTTTTTGACCGTCATCTACCGGAAAGTGAAATTTTTCAGCCATAGTATATAACCAGTCGTTTTCAGACTGAATTGTTTTTCTGTCAATTTCCACGATAAAAGAATTACTGCATTTTATGTATGGGATTTCCGATTGTGAAATATATTTTATCTGATTCATAGTATCACCTGCCTTATAAACAGTTTAACATAAATATGTTTTATTGTCAATAAAAAAACGGCTGATTTCCCAGCCGTTGTATATTTATTTAATTAATCAGAGTTTTACAGGAACTGATTCAACTTCGCCAAGGATATATTTTCTGAGTACGGTTGCATCTGAATAATCTATGTTACCGTCTCTGAGAACATCTGCACATTCAATCTGCTGTGCATCCAATGTAATCTGATTATTTATATATCTGCAAATCAGAATATAATCGAAAGCATCTACTATACCGTCATTGTTTATATCGCCTGTAACCTGCTCTGCTGTTTCCATGTGGCATTCAACAGGTAGATACTGACCTTCTATTTCACCGTCTGGTCTCTCGAAAACGTCAACTGATATGAAAAGCTGTTCCCAGTACCAGCCGTTAGGACTTTCAGAATCGAAAGTAACGCCAACACCCATATGTGTAAATTCAGGATTCATTATAGTTGCCCACTGACTTGGTGAGTTTTTCCACTGTGCGAAAGTTTCTTCAGGAGTTTCTGTGCCTGATGCGATAATTTCAGCTGCTGTTGACCAAGGGGCTATTTCGTAATCAACTATTGTTATGAAAGAGTTTCCGCCGATTCTTGCGTGACCATAAGCTGTTACACATTCTTCAGCTCTGTCTTCAGCGAGTTCATTAAGATAAGGTACAGCGTATATAGGTTCTAAACCGGCTTCAGTTCTTGCTTCGTTTACGAGAGTTACTAATCTTTCAGTTTTTGCTGTATAACCGGAAGTTTCGTCAGCTGCATTTGTGCTGATTGCATTACCGCTTATTGTCATAATTGCTGTTGCTATAACTGCTACTGTTTTAGTGAATATATTAGTTTTTTTCATAACGATTCCTCCCTGAAAACTCTTTCTTTTCTTTGATTATATTCTATCATTTATCCGAGATTTTTTAAACTATCAAAATCAGTGATTTTACTGTATTTTTTAGATTTATTCTGTAAGGTTTTCCGTTTCCCTTACTGTGATTATATTCTAACATGAAACTTCTGTTTTTTGAACCGTCAAAACTGGATATTTTCCTCTGAAAAAACGACATTAAAAAATCCGGTATACTATGATACCGGATTTATAATCAGTTTATGAATACAAGTGAAAATTCAGCACCTTTACCAACTTCACCATAAGCCTTTACTTCACCGTTATGACGTTTCATAATACGGCTTACGAGTGCCAGACCGACACCACTTCCCTCAAACTCTTCTTCTGAATGAAGTCTCTGAAAAACCTGAAACAGTTTATTTGCATATGCCATATCAAAACCGTCGCCGTTATCTTTTATCTTGATAATCCGGTTATTTTGAGTTACATGACCTGTAACTGTAATGACCGCCTCTTTCTTCTTTGCGGAATATTTTATGGCGTTCTGGAGCAGGTTTTTTATAATAATCTGAATAAGTACAGGGTCGCCTTTTATTTCCGGAAGTGTTTCGCATTTCAGTATTACATTACGTTCAGGGCATAAGTCGTGCAAATCCTTGAAAGTTGTTTCAATGATTTCCTGAATATTTACCATAGTCATACGTGGTGTTATATTGCACATCTTTGAAAAGTCGAAAAGTCTTTCAATCATGGTTTTAGTCTGAGTTGCCTTTGATGTAATCATTTCAAGTATATTTTTAACGTCATCTGACTGGTTGTCACCGAGTTCACTGGCGAGCATCTCTATAAGCATATTTATTATATTGAATGGTGCTTTTAAGTCGTGTGATACCGCTGAACAGAATAAATTCAATTCGTTGTTAGCGTCGGCGAGTTCCTTTTGTTGTCGGGAAATCTGTAAATGTGTTCTTACACGGGAAAGGTATTCCTCTTTGATAAAAGGTTTCTTTACATAGTCGCAACTGCCGAGTGAAAAACCTTGCTGTATTATTTCCGGACTTGTTTCAGCCGTGAGGAATATAACCGGTACATCTTTTATACGACGGTCTTCTTTCAGCATACGGCAAAGTGTAAGACCGTCTATATCGTCCATCTGAATATCAAGCATAATTAAATCAGGTATACGTTTTTCAAGGAATTTTAAAGCGGCTTTACCACTTGTTGCCGCAAAAACCCTGTAACCCTCCGCACGTAGAATTGTTCCGGAATAGGCTATATGGTCAGGCATATCGTCAACGACAAGAATTTCAGCATAATTAATAGTCATGTTGTATTCTCCTTAACGTCCGTCGAGTTTTGCCTTGAATCGTGATGGCGTTTCACCGGTTATTTCCTTGAAAATTTTCGTGAAATAGTCCACAGCTGCGTAACCTAAAATATCGCTTATCTCGTATGCCTTATAGTTTCCGG
>CAMWUB010000285.1 GCA_947177345.1 uncultured Ruminococcus sp.
TTATTATATTATACCTGTCCGGTAGCGGAAAACCTATCTCTTCAAAAGTACGCCTGCCCATTATCACAATATTTCCGGAAGTTATTTTTTTAAAATATTTTCTGTCTTCCGGAAAGTCCCACGGAATTTTCCCACCTGCTCCGATTACGCCGTTTTTTGCAACTGCTGAAATTATATTAATCATTTCTTTCAACCCTTTCGAGTAACTGAGAGAACATCATATTATTATCAAGCCTTTCCAGTAGCTGTGTGACCGTCATATTCAAAACAGGGTGTCTGTAATACGGAGCTATTTCACTGATTGGTTTAAGTACAAAATACCTGTTATGCATATCTGTATGCGGTACGGTCAGAACAGGCGTATCAATGATTTTATCATCATAGAATATAATATCAAGGTCTAAAGTTCTCGCACCCCAGTGTACTTCACGTGTGCGTCCGGCTTTGTTTTCTATAGTATGAAGAAATTCAAGAAGTTTTTCCGGTGAAAGATAAGTCCGGCAGATTAACGCACCATTCAGGAAATCCGGCTGATTCGTATATCCATATGGTTTAGTTTCAATAAATCCGGAAGTTTTAACATCTTTTATAGCGGAATTTTCTTTTATTTCATGGATTGCATTTTCAATATAAGCCTTTCTGTCGCCGAGGTTTGAACCGAATGCAATAACAGTATTATGCCAGCACCGGCGGATTTTTACCGAAACTGATTCAAAATCCATTTTTATAGGAGCTTCCGGCTTTCTGACTTCAATTTCCACACCTTTTATCAAAGGAAATTTTTCAAGTATTCCGGTGGCTATGCGTTCAGCGACTGTTTCAATAAGTCTGAATGTATTTCCGGTCACTATGTCACGGATAAGAAAACATACACTTCCGTAATCCGTGGATAATTCCAGATTGTCAGAAATACCGGCGTTTTCAGTATCAGTATAAAGTACAGCATTGACATAAAAATACTGACCGTTTATATTTTCGTGTTCAAAAACTCCGTGATGTGCGAATATCTTTAAATTATCAATATGTATTTCGTCCATTTATTTATACCCTTTCATTATTGCGAGGGTCATTTTTATAGCCCTTGCGTTTTCCCTTACATCGTGAACCCTCACAATTGATACGCCTTTCATAACACCGGATACCGTTGTGGCGATAGTACCCTCCAGTCTTTCGCATACTGGTAAATCAAGTGTCAGTCCGATAACTGATTTCCGTGAAGTACCTAACAATACCGGAAAGCCAAGCCTGTTTTTAAATTCATCGAGACGGTCTATTGATTCAAGATTATTTTCGTAACTCTTTGCGAAACCTATTCCGGCATCGAGTATTATATTATCACGGTTTATACTGGCATTCATTGCAATGTCAACAGTTTCCGCCATATCGGAAATCATATCGCTGAAAAAGTCCGTGTAATTACTGTCCGGACGGTTATGCATAAGACAACACGGAATATTATTTCCGGCTATAAGATTTGCCATTTCACCGTTATCGTATTTCAGACCCCATATATCATTTATCATATCCGCACCGGCTTTTATTCCGGCATCTGCAACGGTATATTTATAAGTATCAAGCGATACTGGTATATCAAATCTTTTCTTTATAGCCTCTATCACCGGTGCTATACGGGAAATTTCCTCATTATCGGAAATACGTATGTAATCAGGTCTTGTGGATTCACCGCCGATGTCGATAATATCAGCACCGGCGGAAATCATTTCTTCTGTCCGTTTCAATGCGGAATCAATATCATTGAACTTTCCGCCGTCTGAAAAGGAATCTGGTGTGACGTTCAGAATACCCATTACATAACAATTATTTTCAAGATTAAAACTTCTGTTTCCTATAATCATATTATACCTCTATTTTCAGATTTTTCTTTTCTTCAGACCAGTAACATTCCCGACTTGCCGGACATACAAAACATAACCGTGATTTCTTATCTGCTATATAGAAAATATATTCCGGTGTGGAGCGGTCATTATCCGGATTTCTATGATTTTCTATAAGGCTGATAACAGATTTTTTTATATCCGGCGGACAGTTTATACTATCGAGAATCTGACCGGCTATTGATACACTTGCGGAATGATGCGGAATTTTTCCGGTATATTCCCGTGAACGTCCTATATCATGGAGCAGGGCAGAAGAATATATAATATCCGGATTTATTTCAATTCCGTTTTCCCGACACAAAATCATTGCTATACGTGCCGTATCAAGTGAGTGTTCTATACCATGCCGACAGAAAATGCGGTCTTTTTCGAGTTCCTTCAGTTTCTGAAGTTCCTGACGATACAGAACGTTTTCAAGTATTCTGTTTGTAATTTCAAGGTTCATAACAAAATCCAATCTGTTTTAATTCGGAACACTATAATTCCGGAATTAATTATAGCACATTATGCACGAAACGTCAAGACAAATAAAAATTTTATACTTAATACACCGACCGAAAAACATTCTGTATGTTTTGATTTCATACTTATAGATAGTTTTCTTTCAGAATTGCAGGCACGCAAACAGGAACTTGCAGACGGTATCATCTTTTATACAGTTAAGACTTCATAACCGCCTGATTATACGGAATAAAACCAATATATCAGCTGTTATCAATCCGTTATCAAAATTTAATTAAGTACATATTATTTTAAAGTTGAAAAATTAATAGCAAAAAATCTCCGCAAGCCGAAACTTACGGAGATTCTGATTTGTCCCTGATTGGAATATTTTTCACTCTCTTATGTGCAGAGGAGAGTTATTTATTCTGAATAAGAAGCTGCCGCATGGTAACAAGGTCAAAAACATCAATTTTTCCGTCTTCACAAAGGTCAGCGTTTTTCCAGTTAGTAAGAGTTCCTGAACCAAGTAACCACTTCTGAAGCATTACAGCATCTGAAACATTTACAGTTGAATCATTATTTGCATCGCCTTTTATAGCAATTATTTTCCATTGTGCATACAGAGCCTGATTTGCAGTAACTGTTACTTTGGTATCAGCATTAATTTTTGTTCCGTTATTCTTATCAGTATACCATCCTGTAAATTCATAACCTGCTCTTGTAGGTATTGGTAAATCACCATAAGTTTGGTTATACATGACTATTTTTGAAGTTGTTGAAACATTGCCACCATTTGAATCAAATGTAATGTTTATTCCTGTTTTAGCAATGGTTGCAGTTTCGGATTTATTGCACAAATTACATTTACGTGACTTAACACCTTCTTCAAT
>CAMWUB010000286.1 GCA_947177345.1 uncultured Ruminococcus sp.
ATCTCACACCATTATAAAACTGTTGTTTTCGTCGAGATACCACAGCGGAATATCTGACGGAGCAGGCATTTCCGGTGATATACTCAGAATACTTGTATTTTCATGATTTTCGATTTTATCCGTTATTGCCGTGAAGTTTCCGCCTGTATCGGTAGTAGAAACCACACACGCACACGCCGAGGAGCTTTCCGGCAGAATATCTATCCGCCTGTCCGGAACTACTTTCACGGAAAGAACTTTCAATAACAATTGCATAGGATAATCAGGATTATCGACACTTTCCGTAATTATTTCACCGGTCGGGCTATAGTAGGTAAATCCGCACGCTATACCCTGTCTGACCATTAGTGAAAGAAGTCCGAAAACTGAAACAAGTAATTTTTCCTCTTTGATTACTGAATCTTCAATCTTTAAAGCACTGTTTCTGTATAAGTCAAGCAGAAATTCCGGCTGTACGGTAGATGCCGATTCATCGAGACGTACCATTAATTTACCTCTTTTTGTGGAAAGTTTCCAGTTTACACGCTTAAGAGGGTCACCGGCGACGTATTCACGGTGTTCATAGCCGACTGTCGTATTTGTGGAAAACATCATTGAAGTATCATTATCTTCATCATCGTCACTTGTCATAACTACATCTGCTATTGTCCGGAAAAGTTGCGAAGATGCTTTTATTTCCGGTATTTCCGGTATCACTCCTACGCTTTTCGGAGCAGGTAATTGTGTTTTTGCTTTAAGTCTGATAAAGCCGAGGAATCCGCATGAATACACTGTGTCTATTGAAATTTCACCGTTTCCGCCGGTTACTGCGTCTACCGTGAAAGTGAAATTTTTTTTATGTTCGTTCAGCATGGAAAGACGGTAAGTTTTGACATCTTTTCCGAAAACTTCCGAAACATACGGCTTTATGTCAACCAGTGCAAAGGGCAGACTGTTATTTTTTTCCACAGTGACTGTTATTTCAAGTTTACCACCTTTTTTTACATAGCCGTCGCAATCAAAAGATACTTTTATTCTGTTCAGGCTGTAGATTACGAATACAAGCGAAAAAACTGGTGCGGATATCATGAACGACAACAAAATTATACCCATTTCGCCGTCTATGTAAAACGTGAATATATACAGCAGAAATGCTACCGCTGATATACTTATAAGATTCTTTATTATCCTTATCATAAGTTATCACCTGCCTACATGGACGGAACTTCACACTTTTTAAGAAGATTTTTTACATATTCTTCACTTGTACCGAACTCTGTTTTTCCTTGTGGTGATAATATGATTCTATGCGAAAGCACCGAAACAGCTGTATTTTTAACATCGTCCGGTGTGACATAATCACGTTCATAAATATAGGCAAATGCCTTTGAGGCTTTATACAGTGCGATACTTCCACGTGGACTTATTCCAAGATTAGTATTTCTGTCACCTCGTGTAGCGGAAACTATTCTGACTATATAATTTTTTACCTGCTCCTTAACATGAACCTTTCTGACTTCATTCTGTAACCTGACAATATCATCAAGTGTCATTACCGGCTTTTCTATGTTCATTATAGGATTGTGCATTTCAGTACGTTCAAGTATTTTTACTTCTTCGTCTTCGGACGGATAACCCATTGAAAGTTTCATGAAAAACCTGTCCATCTGAGCTTCAGGCAAGTGAAAAGTACCGTAAGTTTCAACGGGATTCTGTGTAGCCATTACAAGAAACGGCTTAGGGAGCTGGTGTGTAACACCGTCAAGACTAATCTGATGTTCTTCCATAGCCTCCAGCAATGCAGACTGCACTTTCGGTGATGCCCTGTTTATCTCGTCGGCGAGCAGGAAGTTACACATAACCGCACCCTCACGATAGATAAAATTTCCGGTTTTCTGGTCTAACATCGTGAAACCGGAAATATCTGACGGCATTACGTCCGGTGTGAGCTGTATACGGTTGAATTTTCCACCGATAGACCTTGACAATGCTGTGATAAGCTGAGTTTTTCCTACTCCCGGGACATCTTCCAGTAATACATGACCCTCACATAGCATAGCGGAAATAAGTCGGATTACAGTATCATTCTTACCGACTATTACCTTTCCTATTGAAGAAAGTAAAATTTCAATGTTTCTGTTCATAAAATTACCTCGTCAATCAATTATAACATATTATTTTAAATACTGCAATAGCAGAATATATAAAAAGTATTCCGGTTTTATGAAAAAATCCGGAATACTCTGTAAAATTTCTGATTGATATGCAAGTGATTACTTAATCATTTTTGCAACTTCGTCAGCGAGATTGTCTTCTTTCTTCTCGACACCCTCACCACGTTCATAACGAATAACTTCAACTATATTGATTGTACCGCCTAGTTTCTTAGCTTCAGCATCAACATAGCCCTTTACAGACACCTTGTCATCTTTAACGAAAGCCTGTTCAAGAAGACAGTTTTCGCTGTAGTACTTGCCTACTTTACCCTCTGCAATCTTAGCTTTAACCTGCTCCGGTTTATTGGACATTTTCGGGTCTTCAGCCATCTGTGCAAGAATGATTTCCCTTTCCTTTTCAAGAACTTCAGCCGGAACGTCTTCACGGCAGAGGTAAGGAGCGTTAAGGGCTGCTGACTGCATAGCAACATCTTTACCGATATTAGCAACCTGTTCAGCAGAAAGGTCAGTATCAAGTTTTACCATAACGCCGATACTACCGCCATTGTGGATATATGATGCTAAAACGCCTTCCATTCTTACGAAACGACGGATAACAATATTTTCTCTTATCTTCATGCCAGCGAGTTCTGTAAGAGCTTCACCTACTGTACCAGTACCACCGCTTATAGTTTCAGCCTTGAGAGCCTCAACGTCAGCCGGATTCTTTTCAATGATTGTCTTTGCAACAGCAGAAACAAAGTTTTTAATATCATCTGTATTTGCGGCGAAATCTGTTTCAGTATTTACTTCAAGAAGAACACCCACATTACCGTCAACAACTGCGGAAACGATACCCTCAGCGGCAGCTCTGTCGGCTTTCTTAGCCTGTGTAGCGAGCCCTTTTTCTCTGAGGAACTCAATAGCCTTATCCATATCGCCCTCATTGGATTCGAGAGCCTTTTTACAGTCCATCATGCCGACACCTGTGGACTTCATAAGTGCCTTTATATCAGCAACGGAAACTTTTCCCATTTTAATTACCTCCAAATATATTTATTAAAAAACCGAACCATTCATAAAATAATTAGGGTT
>CAMWUB010000287.1 GCA_947177345.1 uncultured Ruminococcus sp.
AGTCCGGCATCCATGATTCAAAATCTGTCAATGGTCCTTCGTCGGGGACGGAAAAATGCAGAAAACTACGGATTTTATCGGCAACTCCCTTGACTGCGTCCGCTACATCTTCAATTTTTGATTTAATACCGCTGACAATTCCGCTGATTATGTCTTTTCCCCATGAACCAGCCTCAGATGCAAGGTTTTTAACAAAATTTACAGCATTGTTAAAACCGTCAACAATAGTATCCTTGATAGCAGTAATCTTTTCAGAAATCGCCGATTTTACGCTGTTCCATATGCTTGAAACAGTATTTTTTATGCTTGTCATGATATTGGAAACAGTCGTTTTTATACTGTTCCAAATATCTGAAACAACTGTTTTTATGCCGTTCAGAATATTGGAAATTGTTGTTTTTATGCCTTCCCATACAGTCGAAACTATGCTGGAAATCGTTTCAAAAACAGATATGAAAAAGTCTTTTATAGCTGTCCATACTGTCGTGACAGTATTGTAAATTGCCGTCCAGATGCTTTCAAAGAAGTCTCTGATACCTTCTAAAATGGGAGTAAGAAATTCAGTTATAGCATTCCAGATAGTCTGAATTTTGTCGGAAATCCAGTCCATAGCTCCGCCGACGGCATTTTGTATCGTTTCCCAGATACTTACGAAAAAGTCACGAATGCCCTCTAAAATCGGAGTAATAAATTCGGTTATGGCTTGCCATATAGCCTGAATTTTTTCAGAAATCCAGTCCATAGCTCTGCCGATGAGGATTTTTATCGCCTCGAAAATAGTTTCAAAAAGATATGCAAAAGCATCAAGGAGTGGTTTTATTGTGGTGTAAATCGCATTCCAGACCGCTGAAATTTTATCGTGAATCGCCGTGAAAACTGTTGTGATAAAGTCTCGTACAGCTGTAAAAATCGTCGTGACAACGTTTTTTATACCGTTTACGGCATTGCTTACTGCTCCTGAAATCGCCGTCCAGATACCAACAAAGAAATTTTTTATTGCCGTCCATATTGTCTTGAATGTATTGCAGATGATGTCCATTCCGGTCTGAAAATTATCCTGAAAACTGTTCCATGCATTGACGAAAAAATCTTTGATACCATTCCAGACATTTGAAAAAAAATCTTTTATATCATTCCAACCGGAAGTCCAGTATGGCAGAAATTCTTCTAAATTTGTATTAAAAATATTTAAAATAAGCTCAAAAGCAGTGCCTACAGTGCTTACTATAGCATCCCAGATGCTTGTAAAAACTTCTTTTATTCCATTCCAGCACTGTTCCCAGTCGCCAGTAAAAAGACCAATCCAAAAGTCCATAATTCCCAGTATCACATCAATTGCATCACTCAGAATGTCGCCAATATACTTGAAAGTGTTCTCAAAAATCGGTGCAAGATAATTGCAGAACCAGTCCCATACATATTTTAAGGTGTCCGTGAAGCTCTTGAAATCAAATCCGAGAGAGTTCAGACGTTCAGTAATTCCGCTTGTAAGACGTTCAAAAGTGGCTTTTATGCCGTCCCATATTGCTATTATATTATTTCGGAAGTCCTCGTTAGTTTCCCAGAGATGTTTAAAAGCCGCAATCAGCACAGCAATTACAGCAGCTATTGCCACTACAGGTGCGGAAATTCCCATTATAGCCGTTTTTACTACCGTGAAAGCTCCTTTTACTTTTGTTATGATTGCCGGCATTTTGGAAAATATTTTCATAAGTCCGCCTATTCCTGTGGTTATTTTTCCAATCATAATTAGAAGCGGACCTATCGCAGCTACTATCAAAGCTACTTTTGTTATAGTTTCCTTTGCATGAGGACTTAGGGCATTGAATTTGTCCACAAGTCCCTGTATAGCGTCAATGGCTTTCTGTAATATTGGTGCAAGTGATTCTCCGATAGAGTAAATCAGAACGTCTATGGAAGACTTCAACTTCTCTATTCCACCACCAAAACCGCTCATCATTGTGTCAGCCATTTCTTGTGTTGTACCTGTACTGTTGTGCAAGGCGGTACTTAGGTCGTTTACGTCTTGTTCTGAAGTGTTCAGCAATGCAAGCCATGGTGCCATTTGGTTTACTCCGAAAAGTGCGGTGGCTGCTGAAATCTGTTCTTGTTCCGACAGTCCCGAAAAAGCTCCCTGAAGGTCTTTCAGTACGGCTTCAAAAGGACGCATTTCGCCTTCCTCGGTAACCATAAGTTCACCATATGCAGATGTACCATTTGCTGCCTCCTCAGTAAGAGCATTGACGGTAGCCTGTGCGTTTCCGTAGTCATTTTCTGCCTTTATCAATTTTGCATAAGCCTCCGCTGTCTTTGCACTTCCCTCGCCGTTTTTTTCAAGTACCTCATTATATTGCTTCTGTTTTGCAGTCAAATTGGCACTGATTTCTTCAAGTCTTTCCTGTGCTTTATGTAGCTTTGCCTCTTGTTCAGCAAGATTGCCTGTTTCGAATCCTAAAGCTGACAAAGCATCAACAACGTTTTTATTCCCTCCGGCAAGTCTTGAAATACCTGTTTTCAGTGAATTGGCAGAAACTGATGCCTCAATGCCTGCATTTCCCATTAATCCCATTGCAAGTGCCGTAGCTTTTACATCATATCCGGCAGCGGAGAAGATTGGAGCAGCAACAGACATCGCTTCGGATAAACTGTTTATATCAAGGGCGGAATTGTTACAGGCAGATGCAAATACATCGGCATATTTGCCTGCCTCGTCAAATTCTGCATGAAAACTATTCAATGTTGCAACAAGTCCGGCAGAAACTGTATCAAGGTCACCGCCTTCACCAGCAGCAAGGTTCATAGCAGGAGTAAGTGCAGAAATTGACTGTTCTGCATCCAAACCGGCTCTTGAAAAGTTGAGTACGGCATTTGCAGCATCGCTCATTCCATAGACTGAATTTGCGGCGGCTTCTTTCATTGCATCATTTACAGCTTCTGCTTCTTCAACTGTATTTCCCATTGTTTTATTGGCAAGCTGCATGGTTTTGTCGACTTCTGCAAAACTGAGTGCTCCTGCCGCTCCTAAACCTGTTATTGCCGCTGTAACAGGCATTAATGCTTCACCTGCACCGCTGATTTTATTGCCGATGTTCTGTAATCCCTCTCCAGTTTTTCCAATTTTAACGAGGGATTCCCTTGAATTTTCAGCTTCTCGCTGAAGATTTTGTAATTCATTTTCTGTCTCAATAATCTCACGCTGTATTGCGTCAAACTGTTCCTGAGATACAGGA
>CAMWUB010000288.1 GCA_947177345.1 uncultured Ruminococcus sp.
TATATGCACTTGTCAAAAACAATCTTGCATTTTGTTCTGTATCAACTGATTCAAAATAAATAGACAGTTTTTTTTCAGGCTGATATATATTTTTAAGATTATACGTATTTACTAAATTTTCACTTTCATTTTCGGTCAGTTCTCTGAATACAAAAGCCATAAAATTACCTTTACTGATTACGGGTTTTCAGATTTCTGTCTATCTCACGTTTCGCATCACGTTTTGCGGAGTCTGCACGCTTGTCGTAAAGTTTCTTACCCTTGCAAAGTCCTAACTGTACTTTTACTCTCGAATCCTTAAAGTACAGACTTAACGGTATAAGTGAAAGACCGTCCTGTTTCAGCGTACCGTATAACTTATTGATTTCCTTTTTGTGCATGAGCAGGCGACGTACACGGAGGGGATCTTTATTGAAGATATTTCCCTTTTCGTATGGTGAAATATGCATACCTCTGATAAAAAGTTCTCCCTTGTCGACGGAACACCAGCTATCCTTTAAGTTTACGCTACCGTTGCGGATTGACTTTACTTCCGTTCCGACGAGTTCTATACCTGCCTCGTAAGTTTCGAGTACAAAATATTCATGACGTGCCTTTCTGTTTTCGGCGATAGTCTTAGTACCTTTTGAACGCATATAAAAAAATGCTCCTTTCACGAAGTTATTCACTTAATTATAACATTATATTTAAAATATGTCAATACAGAAAAACAGCCGGATAAATAAATATCCGGACTGTTTTTTAGAAAGGTTAGTGATACTATGAAAAAAACAACTGGCGGAGATGGTGGGATTCGAACCCACGGAACGTGTTACCGTTCAAACGATTTCGAGTCGTTCTCGTTATGACCACTTCGATACATCTCCGTATAATACTATGTCATTATATCACATACGGAAATAAAAATCAAGCGTTTCCGGAAAAAATATTATTTTTATGGTAATTTCACATATTTTACTGGACTTTTCCGTAATAATATGTTATAATTGTTATAACAAAACAAAAGGAGGTTTTTTCATGAAAATGATTTTTATAGGAGCTAATCACGAAGTAACCGGAAGTTGTACGTATCTGGAGGCTTGCGGAAAAAAATTTCTTGTAGATTTCGGTATGGAGCAGGGTGAAGATTCCTTTGAAAATGCTCAGATACCAGTTCCGCCAGCTGACATAGATTTTGTACTTCTTACACACGCACATATTGACCACTCCGGAATGTTGCCGTTACTTTATGCAGGCGGATTCAATGGCGAGATACATTCCACGAAAGCCACGGCGAATCTTTGTTCTGTAATGCTCCGTGATTCCGCACATATACAGGAGTTTGAAGCGGAATGGAAAAACCGTAAAGCCCGTCGGCGTGGTGATGACGAATATGAACCACTCTACACTATGGACGAGGCTATAGGAGCGTCAGAATTATTCGTACCGCACCCCTATGATACACCTGCTCAGATTTGCGACGGTATAACAGTTACATTCCGTGATGCCGGTCATCTGTTAGGTTCAGCGAGCGTTATAATAGACCTCACGGAAAACAATGTTTCCAGACGGTTGGTTTTTTCCGGCGATATAGGAAATATAAATCAACCGCTTATCCGTGACCCGCAGTATATAGAAAGTGCCGACTATGTCATAATGGAATCGACATACGGTAGCAGAATCCACGACAGACCCACCGAATACGTAACGGCACTTGCGGAAGTTCTTCAGAAAACATTCGATAAAGGCGGAAGTGTTATTATACCGTCGTTTGCGGTGGGACGTACTCAGGAAATGTTATATTTCATACGTCAGATAAAAGCCGATAATCTTATTACCGATACAGATTTTCCGGTATATGTGGACAGTCCGCTTGCTAATGAGGCTACTGACATTTTCATTAATAACCGTGAAAGCTGTTACGACGAAGAAGCCCTTTCATACGTCCGTCGGGGGATAAATCCGATAACTTTTGACGGTCTTATACGTACCGTCACCAGTGACGATTCAAGAGCCATTAATGACGATATCCGACCGAAAGTAATAATATCCGCAAGCGGTATGTGCGAGGCAGGACGTATAAAACATCATCTGAAACACAATCTGTGGAAATCCGAAAATACTATACTTTTCGTGGGCTATCAGGCAATAAACACACTCGGCAGAAGTCTTGTCGACGGTGCTAAAAAAGTAAAGCTGTTCGGCGAAACTGTAAGCGTTTCCGCAAAGATACAACAGCTACCAGGTGTAAGCGGTCATGCCGATTCCGCTGGTCTCATGAAGTGGGCTGAATCAATTTCAGGTGTACAGAAGTTCTTCATAAATCACGGTGATGCAAAATCTTCTGAAATATTCGCACAGAAACTCCGTGACGAACTCGGCGCAGATGTCTACGTACCATACAGCGGTGCGGAATTTGATATAACAAAAGGCATTGTTACTGTAGATGCTGAACCCCGTCCTGTACCGAAAAAGTCACACGCCAACGAAAACGTATTTTATAATAACCTGCTCCTGTCGTCTGAACGCCTTTACAGACTTATTCAGAACTCACAAGGTCGTACCAATGCCGATATGCGAAAACTTACCGACGCTATCAACAGACTTTGTGACGACTGGAAATTATAATTTCTTATATACGGCTTGTATAATTAAATCGTCGTCGGGTGAAATTTCTATAACAGGAGATTTTATTTCCGTCGCTGAAAGTTCCGAACCTTTTACAAGCCATTTTTCAAATTTATAATTTTTTTCCGGAACGGCTGTTATAGTTATCTTGTTACCGGAAAAATACTGACCTGTCCAGTTTTTTACCGATATATCCGGTATGATTGTATTTATCTTTATACTGCCCTGACTACTTTGTTTTAAAGTGACGTTCTTAAGATTGCCATTAATTCCGGCGGTTCTTTTAAGACCGTCAGTGGCGTATTTAAAACGGTTCTGATAAAATTCTTTTATAGTATTCATTTCACTGTCGAATCTGTATACATCTTCGGATATTCTGAATTTACTTGCATAAAACCGTTCACACGTGTCAAGAATCTGCTGACGATATTTATTTTTATACTCCTCAATAACTGAATCAGTTTTTTCCGGACGGAAATTATAATTTGCCAAATCCATGAAAGTATTGACAAATTTTTCTTTAAATTCCGGATTCCTTAAAAGATGCGTAAAAATACTGCTTATATTATAACTATATCTGGCAAGCCGTGAAAAAGTATCGGCTTTATATGATGTATCAT
>CAMWUB010000289.1 GCA_947177345.1 uncultured Ruminococcus sp.
CAGCGTTACAAGTATAGGCGATAATGCTTTTCATGGTTGTAGTAGTCTTACATCAGTTACAATACCTGACAGCGTTACAAGTATAGGCGATAATGCTTTTCATGGTTGTAGTAGTCTTACATCATTTACAATACCTGACAGCGTTACAAGTATAGGCAGTAATGCTTTTTATGGTTGTAGTAGTCTTACATCAGTTACGATACCTGACAGTGTAACAAGTATAGGAAAGAGTGCTTTTTATAATTGTAGTAGTCTTACATCTGTTACAATTTCCGACAGCGTTACAAGTATAGGCGAAAGTGCTTTTAGTTGCAGTAGTCTTACGTCTGTTACAATTCCTAACAGCGTTACAAGTATAGGCGAAAGAGCTTTTAATTATTGCATTAAACTTAAATCTGTCACTATATTAAATCCTGATTGTGAAATTTATGCTTCAAAAGGTACTATTAGCACAGGGTATAATAGAAACAATGAATTTGATTTTAATGGCACAATATATGGCTATAAAAACTCCACTGCACAAGCGTACGCTGAAAAATACGGGTATAAATTTTCAGCAATTTCTACAGTTAGCACAACTACAACAACTAAACCTACAACAACTACATCTGCAACAACAACTTCTACTACAACTACTACGTCTGCAACAACCACAACTACCACCACTACAACTATTGTTGCAGATTCAGGAAAATTAACATATGAGATAGAAGACGGTACAATTGTCATAACAGGCTTTGACGAAACTGTTAAAGATGTTGTTATTCCGTCTGAAATAGAGGGACTGCCTGTTACAAGTATAGGAAACAATGCTTTTTATGGGTGTAGTAGTCTTACATCTGTTACAATACCCGATAGCGTGACAAGTATAGACAACTATGCATTTTATAATTGCACAGGTCTTGTATCTGTTACAATACCCGACAGCGTGACAAGTATAGGCAATAGTGCATTTTATAGTTGCAGTCGTCTTACATCTGTTACAATCCCAATCAGTGTTAAATATATAGGTGTTTTTGCTTTTGGGGATTGCAATAAACTGAAATCTGTTACTATATTAAACCCTGATTGTAAAATTTATAATAATAGTTATACATTAGGTGATAAAAGTGTTACCACTATATATAGCTATCAAAACTCCACCGCACAGGCATACGCTGAAGAATACGGGTATAATTTTTCAGCAATTGCTACAGTTGCCACAACTACAACAACTAAACCTACAACAACTACATCTGCAACAACAACCACAACAACCACAACAACAATTTCGGCAACTGACAAAAAAGAAGGAGATATAAATAAAGACGGTGAAGTTAATGCTGTAGATGCATCAATAATATTGAGTTATTATGCGTATCTTTCCACCACACATGATAATCCTGTAATGAGTATTGGCGAATTTCAGGCTTCACAACAGTAAAATAAAAAAATTTGCAAAACCCCTTGACAAATCAGTTTTTTTGTGTTATAATATACAAGCTGTAAGTTTACAGTATCGTATTCTTAAGACAGCTGGCAGGTTTTAAACCATAAGTCCCGCCGAGGAACTGATTATATCTATAAAGATTTATCAACGTCCTTGTCCGCTGTCGGTCAGGGACTTTTTTTCAATCCGCTGAATACGATTATAAATTATTCGGAGGTGAATATAAAATGCCAAGTAATTCTGTACTCGAAGCTAAAAAAGCTAAGGTTGAACAGCTCACAGAACTCATTAAAAATTCTGTATCAGGCGTTCTCGTTGATTACAAGGGTATCACTGTTGAAGAAGATACCAAGTTAAGAAAAGAACTCCGTGAAGCTAACGTAAACTACTTCGTTGAAAAGAATACACTTCTTCTCCGTGCTTTCAAAAATTGTGGCATAGAGGGTTTTGAAGAAGCACTCAACGGCACAACCGCTATAGCACTTTCCAACGACGACCAGACAGCACCCGCAAGAATTTTAGGTAAATTCGCTGAAGCTACTGGCGATGCAAAATTCAATCTTAAGGCAGGCTACGTTGAGGGTGAAATTTACGACCAGGCAGGCGTTACAGCACTTTCAAAAGTTCCGTCAAAGGAAGTACTTCTCGCACAGCTTGTCGGCTCTTTACAAGGTCCTATGCAGAAACTCGCAGCAGTTATCGACGCTGTTGCAGAAAAGAAGTCAGAAGAAACAGCTGCATAATCTGCTGTTCTTTCTGTACTTTCCGTGCCGTATGAACGGCGATAAAATATTATTATAAAGGAGATTATTATCATGGCTTCAGAAAAAATTACAAATATTGTTGAAGAAGTAAAGACACTTTCCGTTCTCGAACTCAAAGAACTCGTTGACGCTATTCAGGAGGAATTCGGCGTAACTGCTATGATGTCAGTTGCTCCTTCCACTGATACTGGAACAGCTCCGGCTGCTAAAACTGAATTTGATGTTGTTCTCACATCATTCGGCGATGCTAAAATGGCAGTTATCAAGGTTGCTAAGGAAGTTCTCGGACTCGGTCTTAAGGAAGCAAAGGCAAAGGTTGAAGAAGCACCTGTTACAATCAAGGAAGGCGTTTCCGAATCAGAAGCTAACGAAGTTAAGGAAAAATTCGAGGCTGCTGGTGCATCTATCGAAATCAAGTAATCTGATTACTTACAGAAAAATCTGCTGTACTCTTTCGGGAGTACAGCTTTTTTAATTTATAATTGACATTTTCCATATTTTATGATATAATTATAAATATCAAACTATGGAGGCGTTTTTTTATGAAAAAACACAACAGAATAATCGCTGGAGTATTGGCGGTGTGCCTTATGGGGTGTATGCCGGTTGTATCACTGATGGCAAGTGCAGAAATAATAGATTCGGGTACTTGTGGTCAGAATGTTACATGGGCATTTGATAATGATTCATGGACATTTAATATAAGTGGTACAGGTGATATGACAGAATTTTTTAATAATAATTATTGTTATGTTCCATGGAGTTATTTACTACCTGCCATTAACAATGTAATTATTGAAGACGGCGTAACAAGTATCAGTACGGCTACATTTTACAATGCTTCAAACCTTAAATCGGTAAGTATACCTGACAGCGTGATAAGTATTGGTAATAGGGCATTTAGTACTTGTGACAATTTGACAAAAATAACTATTTTAAATCCTGAATGTAAAATTGATAATAGTATTTCAAATGGATATGATTTTAAAAGTGAAAGA
>CAMWUB010000290.1 GCA_947177345.1 uncultured Ruminococcus sp.
ATCATGACCATATCGAAAGAATCTACTGACTTATCACTGGTAAGGTCTGCAATATTGTACTGCTTTTCAGTGAGGTTGCCTGCTCCGAGTACGTGCTTTTCAAGAAGTACCAAATCAGCGACGTTTACAGCACCGTCGGAATTTATATCACCTATGAGGCTTTCGGAAGTTCCGGCTACTGTTATTACTGGTATTTCAGCAGATACACCATTTGCGGTAACGATTACTGAATAATTTCCG
The DNA here is from genome assembly GCA_947177345.1 of uncultured Ruminococcus sp. Classification (GTDB taxonomy): domain Bacteria; phylum Bacillota; class Clostridia; order Oscillospirales; family Ruminococcaceae; genus Ruminococcus. The sequence goes on from CAMWUB010000290.1 coordinate 241, forward strand.
GTTTCTGAAACTTCATATTCCGGAGCTACTGCACCTTCGATAGCTTTTCCGTCATGATACCACTGGTATGACGCATTTTCAACAGAAATTTCCGGTTTTGCAAGATACTTGTCACCTTTTGAAAGTCTTATTTCATACGGTGCGGAATATACAGGGAATTTCGCCGGTACGGTACATTCACCGCTTTTGAGTTCACCGGCACTTGGCCAGCCCGTTATTGATTCGTCCTGTACGAATACACGCACGGATTTTAAAACAGTTTCAGGATTTACGCCCATGACATCGCCGAAAGCTATCTTAAATTCGGCGATATTGTCATTGACTGTAAGTGTTATACCGTCGTGACTGCCATGCTTATAGTAAATCCAACCGGCAGACTGTTTATAATACCAGTAAGATTCACCATTATCAGCATTTTCAACACGAAGATTCCATACCGGTTTCTGAGCATTATGTGTAATATCCGCCATTATGTACATATATTTATCATCGGCGGTGAGATAAAGTTTATTACCGTTGTCTTCAGCAATAATCATATCATCTGTCCACTCGTAAGGCGACGTAATAAGACCGTCAGCAGTGGTATGACCGTTTATACTGTACATTCTGCCGGAATTGTCGTCGGGTTGCGTACCGGTCTGATAGAAATTATTGTCAGTGCCTTTTGAATCACTTTCTGTTACCGTGAACGTTCCCATATAGTTAGCACCTAATGAGGCATTCCAAGTACCGTCATTCGCAAACTGTATTGAACGTAAATTCAGCTGGTCAATAGTATTTTCACCCATTGACATTTTCAGATATACATTCCAGTCACCTGCCGGAAGACTATCAGGTAAATTCAATTCAAGTAGTTCGTCGGCGGTGGTACAGGAATACCATTCATTAGCGTTTATGCTTACTGGTGTACGGATAAAGTTTCCGTCTTTTTCAAGGATTACTTCTGTTTTCGTCGGCGGTATCGGATTCGCAAAACCGGTATTTTCAACCGCAAAATGCATACTTAAAGTATCGCCTTGCTTTACACTTCCGGAGAGTTCAGACTGACGGAGTACGAATCTGTAGCCGATATGGTCACGGATAAACTGGAATACGTTCTGACCGTAATATGCGGAATTGTCCACGTTCTCGACATCGTAAGCCTCACTGAAAGTATAATCTTTATATAACTGGAAAATATTTCCGTTTATGTAACTCAGGTGAGTTTTATACATTTCCGGAATGGCGTTTTCCGGAAGATATGTGTCATATTTCTTAGCCCAGTCAAGATTTCCGGAAAATTCACCACCATAGTATGAAGTATATGTCTGATTCGCTAACCAGTCTGTTTCAATCTGACGGTTTGAGAACGTACCTAAATCCGAATCGCTACCCATATAGCCATCATTGTACAGACCTACACGGAGTTCCTCACCTGTTGCGACATAATCAGCTAAATCTTTTCTTTCTATGCCTACCCATTTTGCGAAAATATCCGGAGTACGAACAGTAACCGGTATCGGTGACGGTACACAATCAAGCATAGCGTCGAGAACCTGTGCTTTGTAGTCTACAGATGTATATTTACCGCCGTGTTGTTCACCCCACTTGCCGACAAAACCGGTTTCGACGTATGCTATAATATCCTTGTATTCCTCTAAGATACCGCTGTTTTTAATCTGGCTGATATGTTTAAGAACCTGCTCAAATGTAGCCGGTTCGGGATTGTCTTTACCGTTGGCATCATACCGGAAACGCAAAGCAATCATACAACCGTTTTTCCGACAGTTTGCGAAAGTAGTACGCCACGAATTGAAGAAAGTCTCGTCTAAATCGTAATCAATACCGGCTGTGTATGTACCGTCATCGGCGGTAGTACCGTTCACACCGGAAGAAAATGCTCCTATGTCGATAAAAAACAGACATACGCTTCCAGTTGGGTTATAAGTAGGTGTGTTGTCTGGCTTACAGTTTGCCCAGCACGTCGAGGTATAGCCGACAGCCGGATTGGTTAGAGTTCCGACTTTTTCGGTGTAATTGATACCGCTGTCGATAAAAGACAGACATTCCCATTCGTTAGGGTTAGCATGAACCGGAAGACTTACCATACCGGCAAGCATTACAGGGACTGTCATGACTGATAATAATTTTTTCATAGTCAACGCTCCTTTAAAGTAGTATATTATCATTTTACCATATTAATTTCAAAAAAACAAGAATTTTTTATAAATTTTTTCTTGACATTTTCTGAATTAAAGGTTATAATTATAAAGTATATCCAATATCATGAAAGGAAAATTTCAGTATGTCAGAAAAAATGAACGAAATCAAAAAGGCATTCGCCGAAAAACTGAAAAATGCTGTGAATACTCAGGCACTTGAGGAAATCCGCATTGAGTATCTCGGAAAAAAAGGCTCTGTAACCGGTCTCATGAAAACCATGAAAGAACTTTCCGGTGAGGAAAAAAAGACTTTCGGACAGCAGGTGAATGTATTAAAGAATGAAATCACACAGGCTATCTCCGAAAAACTCGGACAGATTAAACAGAAAGAACTCGAAGCGGAAATAAATTCAGTTCCCGATTTTGACCTCTCCGCACCGCCTGTACTCGACAGAGGTTCTTATCACCCTATAACCCTCGTACAACGTGAATGTGAGCAGGTTTTCAGGTCAATGGGATTCGCTATTGAGGAGTACAGCGAGATTGTAACCGATTACGAATGTTTCGAGGCTCTTAATATTCCGAAACATCACCCTGCCCGTGATATGCAGGATACCTACTATCTCACTAACGGTCAGTTACTGAAATCACATACTTCCGCCGCACAGAACGCTATCTATAAAAAGTATCGTAAGGCTCTCATTGAGGACGGCAAGCCAATAAAAGCCATTTTCCCCGGAAGATGTTTCAGAAATGAAGCTACCGATGCTTGTCATGAAAATACTTTCTTCCAGATGGAAGGCGTTATGG
>CAMWUB010000291.1 GCA_947177345.1 uncultured Ruminococcus sp.
CTATAATCTATTATATACAGATTCTGACGTGCTGAGACGGTTACATTTGTCAATTCTGTAATAAAGTCAGGAATAGAGTGTATATTTACTAAATTATTAACGAGGAGGTCTTTCAATGAAAAAAACTTTGAGTTCTTTGGTAACTGCTGCCATAATGAGTGTGTCATTCATAGGCGGGACGTTTGCTTCTGTAGATTTCAGTGGAAATATTGATGCAAATGCGGCAGAAAGTTATCCAGTACAGGAAATCCGGCTTGCTATGGCTGATACTGACAATAATGTTGCTTCTAACGGAAATTCTCTTGCACCGTCAGTTATGACAGGTACAGACAATGAAAAATGGTCATTGAACTATATAAGTGACGGAGTTTATGAGATTGTAAATTCTGCCAGCGGAAAAATCCTGACTGCAAACGGTTCGGGAGTAACTCTTGCACCGGATACAGATGCAGCTACACAACGTTGGAAAATAGAAGGCGTTCAAAAGGATTTTGAAGGTTATATGCTTTACTACAAAATCACCAGTAATGCCGATTCTTCAAAAGCTCTTACATATACAGAAGGTGCAGGCTTCGGACTTTCCGGTTATTCAGGAGATACTTATCAGAAATACAAGATTAATCTTGACGGACTTGAAGGATTTGCCGCCAATGCAAAAGTATCCGGAGGAGAAAAAGCCGGTACTATCGGTGGTCTTTTAGGTAAAACAGTATATGTAAATACAGTTGAAGATATGGTTGCCGCCATGAAAGACACTAATCCGCTTACGATTGTTGTCAATGCCAATCTTGACTTTAAGGATTGGGATAAGATGAATCAGAAAATCGAAGATGACAAGACAATTGTCGGTTCATACTCTGCAAATAATCTTTATGACCTTCAATGGAGAACAGATGACTTTTACGGTGATGCTTCTAAACCGCCGAGTAATAACATTGTAGTACGTAATATCAACGTAACAAGCCGTACACTCAACGGAAAAGTTATGATTCAGGTATATTCAACAAGAAATATATGGGTTGACCACTGCACATTCAATAATACACTTGATTACGACCGTATGGGCAACGGACTTGATGAAGTCGGAAAATTCATATGGATAAATACTCCGTCAATGGGCTGGACTGATGATGCTTACAACGGAATCAGTCCTGACTATATAACTATTTCTTACTGTTCATTTAACAGCCGTTACTGGACTGTTGCTTACGGTACTCAGAACACTGAAACAACCCGTTGTCGTACAACTCTGCTTTATAATAACTGGACACATTGTGTAAGACGTACTCCACAAATCGGAAACGGTACAGGTCATATTTACAATAACTATTTTGAGGGATATGACAACGGAAATGGAAGCGGAACAGCTCAGATTATCGGCGGTGACGGTTCAGATGTGGTAAGCGAAAACAATCGTTTTCAGGCATTTACTCAAGTACAGGCATTAAGTATGGGTGGCGTTTCCGACCCTGCACGTGATAGCGGTTCATATCTTTCATCAAGCAGTTCGGTAACTCCCGATAAAATTTCATTTGTTCCCAAGACTGTAAGTACACTTTATCCCAACAAAACAAATTACGGATATTCGCTTCTTTACGCTTACAAAGCCGATGGAAAAGATACAAAGAAGTTCACTCAGACGTATGCTGGCTGTTTCAAAAGCAAAAGCGGTATCAAATATATTACCGATTCTGATATGTCAGACTGGATTCAGACAAAATATGATTCTCCTTTCTTGAAACACGTTGAATTCAGTTCAGCATCATCTGCCGTATTTGATAATGGTTCAGTATACAGAATCAAGAACGTTAATTCAGGTTTGTATATGCAAGTTGAAGGAGCTAAGGCAGAAAACGGCGCTAATGTTCAGCAGTGGGGGACATCAGACGGCATTACTCATGATATATGGAAACTGATAGATGCCGGTGATGGCTATTACTATCTAGCTTCTGCTGTAGGCGACGGCGGTACATATATGCTTGATATTTCAGGTAAGAAATCCGAAAACGGTACAAACGTTGATATTTATAAATTTAACGGCGGAGATAATCAGAAATTCATGATAACTCAGAACGCAGACGGTTCTTACAAGATACGCACAAAAGTAACAAATGGAAAATCTGCGATTGAGATTGCCAATGCTTCGAATCAGAGCGGAGCCAACGTTCAGCAGTGGGAAATCAACGGTGTAAACTGTCAGGACTGGATATTTGAAGAAGTTTCAAATCCAGGCTGTAAAATGAATACAGATGTTGTTTATGAATTCGAAAATGTAAACAGCGGAATGGTAATGGATATCGAATCCGGAAAAACAGAATCAGGCACAAATATTCAGCAATGGTCTACAGGTCATTTCAAGAGCCAGCAGTGGCTTCTCAAAGAATTTACCGGAGGCGGAAATTACTACTATATCTGTTCATATTCAAATCCGTCATATGTTCTCAGAGCTGACGGGTCCGCAAACGGTGCAAATATCAGTATTGCGGAATACTCAACAAAAGACAGTGCTATGCTTTTCAAGTTTTCAAAAAATCCTGACGGCACGTATTACATTATGACAAGAGCATCAAAAGATGCTTGTCTGGTAGAAATCGAATCTGCAAGTACTGTAAGCGGTGCTAATGTTCAGCAGTGGAGTCCGACAAATAACAACTGTCAGAAATGGTCTGTTGACATCATGACAACTACTACGACTAAACCTGCGACTACCACCACAACAGTGCAGACAACTGAAACAACTCCTGTTACTACAGAAAATAAACCTTTAAAGGGAGACCTCAACAATGATGGTATAGTCAATGTATCTGATATCATAATACTTGAAAAATATCTTCTTGGTATAGAAAGTATGACATCAGCACAATTATACGCCGCTGACCTTGATAATAACAATATAGTTGAAGTTTTTGATATGGTACCTTTCAGAAAGCTCATCATTAGCAAATAATCAGGTATATTAAAGCAAAGCTGCACATCTGCTTTAATAATAAACAGTTCCACAGGGAACAAATCAGAAATCCGCCCATTCACGGCGGATTTTTTTTGCAAATTTTCCATGACAGGAGACCATACAAAATTATATCAAGCGGGCAAATTATGTATACAAATGTATACATTTTATAAATTACCTATAAATAGAAAAAAACAAGTTATGTATACAAAAAACATTATGTATACATATGTAT
>CAMWUB010000292.1 GCA_947177345.1 uncultured Ruminococcus sp.
ATTGATTTCAATATATCATATTTCGGAATAGAACCTGATTTCCATGCTGTTCCTTAGGACAGGAGCTTGAAAAAAATGCATATAAATCTGAAAGAAATCAGGGAAAAGAACCATGTTTCCCAGAATGATTTAGCAGAAAAAGTCGAAGTTTCCACCCCATATATCTGTAGGTTTGAAAAAGGTAATCAGGCATTGTCACTTTCAATTGCAATTGATATTGCTGATTATTTTGACATTTCACTTGATGAACTTGTAGGTAGAAGACGAATAAAGGGGGAACGGAATGAATTTGACAGTTAAAGAAGCATCTGAAATACTGAATATTTCAGAAAGAGCCGTAAGAAAAAATTGTCTTTCCGGAAAATATCAGTATCATTATGAAAACGGTATAGGACGTGGGGGAAAGCAGTTGTTAATCTGTTTGGAGAGTTTACCACAGGAAGCACAGGACAGATACAACGGTAAAAACATAGGACAGGAACCTGAATTACTGATAGGGAGGTACTCACTTGTACAGATAAAAGAAGCAGAATATAAAGCATCAATTGTATTGAATTTTCAATGTTCCGAAGTATCAGGAGAAAAATTTATACAGGAACTTAATACGAAAAACAATGAAAATATCACAACCGGAAAACTGTATTTATGGCAGAAAAAATACAAGAATGGTAGTATAGAAGCCCTGATTGATACACGGGGCGGATATAACAAGGGTGCTTGCAGTATCAGTGAAAATGCATGGGATATGTTCTATACACTGTATATGACACTTCAGAGACGGTCTATTAAGTGGTGTTACGATAAGACAAAACTTGCATTTCCGGAAATACCGTCCGTATCTGCATTTGAAAGAAAGGTCAAGACCGTTCCTGAATACGCATTACTGAAATACCGTACAGGAACAAAGATATTTAATGACGCTATGCCACATATGATACGTGACAAAAGCGGTGTTATGTAAAATGATATATGGTGTTCAGACTACCACCGAGCTGACGTATTTGTTAAAAATAATACAGGTCACGTTATAAGACCCTGGATTACAGTATTTACGGATATAAGGTCAACAAAAGTAATGTCATTTTTTGTAGGAGAGGCAGACCCTAACACAACAGTAGTCAAGAAATGTTTGCGGTTAGGTATTGAAAAATATGGTGTTCCTAATGAAATCTATACTGATAACGGCAAGGATTACAAGGCAAAGGAACTCAGTGAAGAATATCCGCTGTCGGTCATGAACGTTTTAGGGATAGGCAAAGTTACAGCTACACCATATCACGGACAGGCTAAACCGGTTGAAAGATTTTTCAGGACACTTGAAGAACGTTTCGGAAAGATGTTCTATTCATACACCGGAAATGACGCTAAAAAACGTCCGGAGCATATGCAGAAAACAAATAAGGTACTTGATAATGATAATAATATTCCGACACTTGAATATTATGTTGAAAGGCTTACGGAGTACATCAACGAATACAACAATACAGCCCATCACGGCGACGGTATGGACGGTAAAACGCCAAATCAAGTATATTCTGAAAATATTACGGAAATAAGAGAGATTGGTGACAGTAATGCTTTACGCTTACTTTTCGGAAAAACTGTTGAAAGAACGGTACAGAAAAATGGCATATCAATGTATAATAACACTTTCACCAACCACGACGGAAAACTTATTCCGTACTATGATAGAAAAGTAATGGTAACATACGACCCAGACGATTTATAGACTGTATACATCTTTGATACGGACTATAATTATATATGTTCAGCATCTTCAAAGTTTAAAACACCGTTCAGGAGCTGTAATGAAGAAGACTATATCAGAGCCGGAAAAGAAAAACGTGCAGTCAGACAATTTGCAAAGAAATACAAACCTAAACAGTGTAAGAGTACGTTTGATTTGATAGCAGAGCATCAGCTTGAAGAATTAAATTACAAGAAAGAACAGTCACCAGATGTACAGGTAAGAAAAGTTGCTACATCATATTCGACGGAAATTGAAAAGACACTTGAAGATAATCAGCAGGAAAAACTCAAATTTAGATAGCGAAAGAAACAGGCATTTCCGGAGCTGTAATTTCACAGTTTATCAGCGGTACATACGATGGTGACAATGACAAAATAGCAAATGACATGGAAAAATACCTTGTAACCGCTACAGAACGCTTTGAAAATTCCGACAGGACTGTATTCTATCCGGAACTCAGAAACACTCAGACATCATTATTTGCGGTTAAATACGCACATAAAAATTGTGAAATGGTTCTACTTTCCGGAGACGCAGGAGCAGACAAAACAACCGCATTGAAATATTACACTCAGAACAACACCGGAGTTATTTTCATAACTGCAAGCGCCTGTATATCTTCACCGAAGGCAATTCTTAGGGAAATAGCATCAGCTATCGGTAAAAAAGCAACCGGAAATAAAAGCCAGATTGAAAAGACCATTGTTTCAGCATTGAGTAACTCCAACAGACTTATAATTATTGATGAAGCCGACCAGTTGAATTTCAACGCTATTCAGACAGTCAGGAATCTTAACGATAAAGCACATATCGGAATACTTCTTTCCGGAAACAACCGTATATATAATCAAATGGTTATGGGTGCAAGGTGTACGGAATTTGACCAAATCAGAACAAGATGTTTTGTGCGTCCGAAAGTCAGCAACACTTACACGCTTGGTGAAATGCAGAACATATTTCCAAACGTCGAAAAAAAGGGAATAGGCGTACTAAAAAAGCTTGCAAAGCGTGAGAGTTTAAGAATGGCAGTTTTAAAACGGTTTTAAATGCCGTTTAAAAGCTGTTTAAATGGCTTTTAGCAGGGAATATATCCGCACATAATTTTGAGAATGGTTTAATAATAGGTCTCAGCTTATTGAGAAGCCTGTTGAATGCTGAAACACCTGAAATTCACGTTATACATCATGAACCACCGAAAACAAGTATTCCGGTTCAGCCGTCGTCTGATTTGGATGCGGTGCTTGTTGACTATCTGAAAAGCGTTATTCCGTATCTTAAAAGTGAACAGAAAATATCAGTATACAGTGACATAAAGTCTGCATTTCTGAAAAGTACAGAAAAAACTTTAAAATTATTTTAATTCATAGGCGGTCATTTGTACCGCCTTATATTTTTTCAGTAAAAAAGTTTATCTGCAGATTATAAAAA
>CAMWUB010000293.1 GCA_947177345.1 uncultured Ruminococcus sp.
GATGTTAAACATGGGTTTCAGGGAGGATATAGAGGCGATACTTTCGGAAGTTCCGGAAGAAAGACAGACCGTTTTATTTTCAGCGACCATGCCACCGGCGATACTCGCAATAACTGAAACATATCAGAAAAATCCGGTACACGTTGAAATAAAATCACCACAGAAAACAGTTGAATTAATCGAACAGTTTTATTTTGAAGTCGCTATGGGTCGCAAGACAGATGCACTTAAATTATTACTGTCGGCGTATTCACCGGCATCGGCGATGGTTTTCTGCAATACCAAGAAAATGGTTGACGATTTAACAGAAGAGCTTGTAAAATCAGGCTTCAGGGCGGTAGGGATACACGGTGATATGAAACAATCACAGCGTACACAGGTCATGAACAGTTTCAAAAATAAATCCGTTGAGATTCTGGTCGCTACTGATGTCGCCGCACGTGGAATAGATGTAAACGGTGTAGACGCTGTCTTCAATTACGATTTGCCACAGGATAATGAGTACTATATACACCGTATAGGACGTACCGGACGTGCTGGACATACCGGAACGGCTTATACTCTGATAAGCGGTCGCCGACAGTTCTATGAACTCCGTGAAATAGAACGCTATACAAAGGCGAGTATCACTGAAAAGCCTTTACCGGAAAAATCGGAAATAATTTCCATAAAAAAGGATAATATTATTTCAGAAATCGCTTCAGATAATGAAGTAATCCGTGAGGCTTATGAAGTTCTCGAAAAACTCGCCGAATCCGGTATTGATTACCGTGAGACTGCTGTAAGACTTATTTCCGGTAAGCTGAAATCAGAAATTGAAAATATTCCGGAATTTGAAAGACCTCGACCACTGAAAAAAGGTAAAAAAGGTATACAGACGGTCAAAGTGGATATAAATATAGGCAGAAATAAACATATTGCTCCTAATTTCATACTGGGTGCGTTGGTAGATGCTACCGGAATGTCAGGCAGGGATTTCGGAAAAATAGATATATTCGATACACATACAACCGTTGAGATTCCGGAGGCTGAAAAGGATTACATACTTGACAGTACCAACCCCATGAAGATAAATGGAAATAAAGTCGAGGTTAAATTATATAAAGGTACGGAAATGAAAAGCAGACGTTATGACAATCCGAAAAAGCCTGAATTTGACCGTAAAGCCCGTGCATATGGGAGCAGGCATAAAAACGAAGTCTATGACTATATCCCGAACCGCAAGAAACGTACCAAAAAAAGACACTGAAACTATGATAAAAACAAGAGGTGAACAGATTTGAGCAGGAGAAATCACGAAAAAACACCGGCGAAAAGAATAGCTGTACTTATAGTCGCAATTTTAATGATACTCGGTGCTATAATATTACCATTTATGAGATAAAAGAAGTACTTCCGGAATATATGTTCCGGAAGTGTTTTTTTTGTGTTTCGTATGTTAAATATAAAAGCTTTTATTTTTTTGTAAACGGTCTGCGATTCCGACAAATTCCGCACATCTGACATATTATAATATATAAAGACAAGTAATACAGATTTCAGGAGGTGTCAAGTGCAGACTATCTATGTTGATGTTCTGATTATACTGAATATATATGTAAATTATTTTCTACTGCGTATAACCGCACGGCTTACGCATACACCGCTTAGATTCCGGCGATGTCTGATAACTGCCGTCTATGGAAGTATCTACTCATTACTGATACTCGCACCGCATCTGAACGGTATTATAAATATGCTGATAAGATTGATTGCGGTAGTGACGATAGTTATAATAGCTTTCGGATTTCAGGGCAGAAAGCGTTTTATTATAAATACAGTAGCATTTTTTTCGGCTAACTTCATACTTGCCGGAACTGTATACGCTGTATACTCATGGTCTGAACCGGAATTTATGCGTTTTAACAATTCGTATTTTTATATAGATTTTTCACTTCTGTTGCTTGTCGTGACAACAGCTGTCATGTATTTTCTTGTATATATCGCTGAAAATTTTCTGTACAGAACCCCTGAAGATACAGACTGTTACAACGTCGTAATAAAGTACGGTGACACTGTAGTAACTCTTGACGGGCTTGCAGATACCGGAAATTCACTGACAGATTTCTTTTCCGGTTCACCGGTCATAGTATGTGACAGGAAAAAATTCAGCGGAATAATGAAAAATAACGGAAGTATTCCGAAAGGTTTCCGGATTCTGCCGTGTTCCACCATATCGGACAGCGGATTTATAGAAGTTTTCCGACCGGATGAGGTTTTAATAAAAAACAATCTTTCAGGGGAGCGGAAAAAGGTAGATGCCGTCATAGGACTGGGCGAAAATTCCGGAAATGCTGTATTTAATCCTAAAATACTCAAAATATGAAGAGGAGGAAAATTTTATGAATATTCTACAGATGATTCTTGAAAAATTCAGGGATATATTCAGTTGTGATGTCTTTTATATAAACGGTTCGGATACTCTGCCCCCACCGCTTACACATCAGGAGGAAGAGGAAGTTTTTAAAGGACTTCTGGCAAATGACCCGTCCGCACGTGACAGACTTATAGTACATAATTTAAGACTTGTTGTCTATATAGCGAAAAAATTTGAATCAACCGGCATAGGTCTTGAAGACCTCATTTCAATAGGAACTATCGGACTTATAAAAGCAGTAAATACATTCTGCCCAACCAAAAATATAAAACTTGCAACATATGCATCACGGTGTATAGAGAATGAAATACTAATGTTTTTACGGAAGTCATCACAATACAGGAATGACCTTTCAATAGACGAGCCACTAAATATAGATTACGACGGAAATGAACTTCTTTTATCGGACGTTCTCGGAACTGATGACGATATAGTAAATAAGGGAATCGAAACCGAAGCCGAAAGGGAAATATTGCGTAATGCTGTATCGGAACTATGTGACCGTGAACGTGAAATTATGGAAATGCGTTTCGGACTTATAGACGGTAAGGAAAAAACTCAGAAAGAAGTCGCCGAACAGATAGGAATTTCACAGTCATATATATCACGGCTTGAAAAGAAAATAATACATAAATTACGTGTCAAACTTGAAAGTATAACATGAAATCTGCATAAAAATAACACTTACTGAAGCTGAAAGGGTTTTCAGTCCTACATACAATAACATAGATGTTACCGAAGATACTTCAATAAGTGTTACAG
>CAMWUB010000294.1 GCA_947177345.1 uncultured Ruminococcus sp.
ATTATAGATTTCAGGTTATAATTAACATAAAATATAATCCGGAAAGGTGTTTTTTTATGAAAAGTAAAATAATAACCGTATTTCTTACGGCTATGATGTGCATATTGCCTTGTACATTCGTTAATACTGACGCTTATGCGGAGGTTACGGCTAATGAAGATGTAACGCTTGCCGGATACGCTGAAAGAGTATGGGAAATAGTCAACGAGGAAAGAACTAAAGAGGGTCTTAATCCTATGTATTTCAATCCGGAACTTAATTATGTCGCAAATATAAGAGCAGGTGAAATTATCCGGAACAGCGGACACACTCGCCCTGACGGTACACAATGGTATACTGTTTTTGACGAAAAAAGAATATCAATAAGCAGTGGTGGGGAAAATATACTTTCCATGACTAATATGTTTCCGGTAGCAGATGTTGCAATGTCTGCATGGATGGGTTCGCAGATACATCACGATAATATCATGAACAGTAATTTTACTAATATAGGTGTAGGAGTAGCTCAGGAAGGTGACAGTTATTATCTTGTACAGATGTTCACTGGTGAGGCGGTTGCATGGGACGTATCAGACGGAAAACTTATTCTGAACGGTATGGGAAAAACTCCGAGTTATGACCCTGTTAATCGTCCGTGGAATGACTATCTGAAAAATATAACAACAGCATCTGTCGGAAATGGTATAACCGAAACAGGCAGATATTTATTTTCCGGAATGAATAACCTTCAGTCAGTTACTTTACCGGCAAGCGTTGAAAAAATAGATATGTACGCTTTTAATGAATGTTCTTCGCTGAGTGAAATTATTTTCATGAATCCCGATTGTGCGATAGAGGGAAGTTATGAAACAATTCCGTCCGGTACGGTGATATGTGGTTATGAAAATTCTTCCGTACAGGCTTTTGCGGAAAAATACGGTTATAATTTCAGAGTTATTGAAGATGATAAAAATTTAGGCGATGTAAATTCTGACGGTTTCGTTGATGCTGTTGATGCTACTGATATTCTTATTGAATATGCAACACTGTCAACGTCAGGTATTTCTACTTTCACGACGGAGCAGAAACCCTCTGCCGATATAAATTCTGACGGTGAAATAAATGCTGTTGACGCTTCATATATACTTGCGTATTATGCGTATCTCTCTACCGGTGACGGCGTTAAACTGAATATGTCTGAATGGTTAAAAAACAATCCCCTGTAACAAGGGGATTTGTTTTTTGTTGACATTACATGAATTTTGTGGTATAATTAAAGATAATTAATAAAGGAGGAGTTATTATGCCGTTTGTTGAAGCCAAATGTACGAACTGCGGAGCTGTTCTGCCTGTAGATAATACAAGAGATGCATGGATTTGTAATTATTGTAATACACCTTTTATAGTCGAAAAGGCAATAAATAATTATAATGTTACGAATAATATCACCGCAAATACTGTAAACATTTTCGGCGGAAGAGAATCTGATTTTGTTATCAGGGGCGGAGTACTTGAAAAATATACAGGTGAAAGCACAGATGTTGTTATTCCAGATAATGTCGTAAGAGTAGGGGAGAAAGCCTTTAGGGGTCTGCCGATTACATCTGTTAAAATTCCTGATAGTGTTAAAGAAATTAGTAGATATGCTTTTTCAGATTGTACATATCTGAAATCTGTAATAATTCCGAATAGTGTAACAAATATTAGTGGTGCTTTTCGGAATTGTACATCTTTGACATTTGTAACTATTCCGAGTGGTATAACAGATATTAGTGATGCTTTTCAGAACTGTACATCTTTGACATCTGTAACAATTCCGAATAGTGTAATAGATATTAGTGGTGCTTTTTGGGGCTGTACATCTTTGACGTATGTAACGATTCCGAATAGTGTAACAGATATTGGCGGTGCTTTTATTGATTGTAAATCTCTGAAATCTGTAACAATTCCGAATAGTGTAAAAGATATTAGTGCTTTTAGTGGCTGTACATCTTTGACATCTGTAACGATTCCGAATAGTGTAGAACGTATTTTTGGACATGAGTTTAAGAATTGTTATAATTTAGTTGATATAAATTGGTCACATTTAAGTGAATATGCAAATTTTTTCCCTGCTATTGCAAAACGGAAAGAAGAAGGACTTTGTATATATTGCGGTGGCAAATTATCTTTAGTGAAAAAGTGCAAATCCTGCGGAAGAAAAAATTAATAAACAATCCCCTGTAACAAGGGGATTTATTTTATATATTGACATTACATGAATTTTGTGATACAATGAAGAAAATGATACAGGAGGAGTTGTTATGCCGTTTATTGAAGCAAAATGTCCTAACTGTGCAGGTACTCTGTCAGCAGACAGCACAAAAAATTTATGGATTTGCAGTTATTGTAATACACCTTTTATATTTGAAAAGTCAGTAAATAATTATGCTGTCATGGATTATGATAACATCACTGCCGATACTGTTAATTCAGACGTGACGGAATCTGATTTTGTTATCAGTGACGGAAAACTTAAAGTATACAGAGGTATAAGCCGAGATGTCATTATTCCGGATAGCGTTGAAGAAATCTGTACAACTGCTTTTTCGTGTTCCACACATCTGAAATCTGTAGTAATTCCGGACAGTGTGAAAAAAATGGACAGTGCTTTTTTTCTTTGTACATCTTTGCAATATGTAGATATTAAGAATGGTGTAACAAATATAAGTAATGCGTTTAAAGATTGTACGTCATTGGAATCCGTAATAATTCCGGACAGTGTAAAATATATCGGAAATGCTTTCAGTGGCTGTACTTCTTTGAAATCTATAAAAATTCCGGAAAATGTAAATTTTATCAGTGAGAATGATTTTAGCGGTTGTAATAATCTGACTGATATAGACTATCCGTATCTGAAAGAATTTGAAGATTATTTCCCCGTTCTTCTGGAACGGAAAAAAGCAGACCGTAAAAGAAAAGGATTATGTGTTTTTTGTGGCGGAAAGTTTTCTATATTCGGAACGTGTAAAATCTGCGGAAAAAAGAAAGATTATTAATAAATATGTATTTGACTGCATAAAAAAAAGACTTCTGTAAAAGAAGTCTCTTTATTATGGTGCGAGTAATGGGACTTGAACCCATACGTCCTTCGACACACGCCCCTCAAACGTGCCTGTCTGCCTATTCCAGCACACTCGCA
>CAMWUB010000295.1 GCA_947177345.1 uncultured Ruminococcus sp.
CCATGAACATACACATCGCAAGGCTTAGTATCGGTATACGCTGGTGATGTTCGTATTTCTTATCAATCAGCTTGAAAACGTAATACATAGCGAATCCGATACCAAACGCAAAAAGTATGAAAAGTCCGGTACTTATGAGAACGTCCGAGGGTCTGGAATCCGGATTCTTGAAGCCGATAACAAACGTCAGAACGATAATTCCTATAACGTCGTCGATAATCGCACTGCTCAGAATAAGCGTTCCGGTACTTTCCTTGATATGTCCTAACTCTTTAAGGGTCTGTACCGTTATGCCCACGGAAGTAGCGGTCATAATAGTACCTATGAACACCGCCCTGAAAAACTGTTCACTGCCGACCGCTCCGAAGCCATAGAAACAACTGTAAAATAAAGTACCTCCGGCGAGTGGCACGAATACTCCGACGAGTGCTATTATCAGAGCTTTCCAGCCGGTTTTGAGTAAATCCCTCATGTTAGTTCCGAGACCGGCAGAGAACATAAGCATTACAACGCCTATTTCCGAAAGTAGTGAAAGATAATCCGAACCGGCATAATCAGAACCACCCATAAGTCCTAAACAGCTTGGTCCTATGATAAGACCGGCTATTATCTCGCCAACAACCTGCGGTGCTTTGAGTTTCTGTGCAATCAGTCCGAACAGTTTGGCGACTACTATTATTATCGCCAAATCCTTGAAAAATGCTATTCTGTCCATAAAAAAAACCTCCTGTAAAATTTATACCGGAAATATTCTAACACTTTTCCGATAAAAATGCAAGTATTTTTTTAAATGTACGCTTGTTTTTTGAGGATAGCTGTAAGAGTACGTCCCATAATGGTGAGATAGTTTATATCGTTGACTGACCATTTCTTGAATCTTCCGACGTAACAGAAAGAAATAAGCCCTTTGATAATGTTGTTTTCGGTCATGAGATACTGGACAGTTCCGCCTATATTCTGTTCTGTGAGACGGTTCAGGGCGTTATCGTCACGACCCTCAAGTTCGTTGACGTTATCTATGACAAGCACGCTGTCACCGGAAAAGCGTTCCGTATAGTTGTTAGTGAAAATGTAGTCTGCATTTTTAGCGGAGGAGTTTCCGCAACTCAGTATTAAATGCATATCGTTTCCGGAGAATACACAAATATCGTCAAGGTGAAACTGGATTCTTGTCTGCTCCAGCAGTACGGAAATATCCGGAATCTGTCCGAAGACTATATTTTCCGCAAGCTGTCCTATAAATGCGAGCCGGTGGGAACTTTCTTTCTTGTCGCTGAGGAACGCTATTTTGTTTTCCATATCTTTTTCAACTGCTCCGTGTTTTTCGACGTCGTATATTACGTATCTGTTCTGACCTTTCTGCTGTGCGATATATAAAGCTTTATCCGCCTGCATGAAAAGCTCGTCATATTTCAGACTGTCCACCGGATACGTGGATATACCCATAGAACACGTTATATTCATGTTTTCGGAACGTCCGGAAAATGCCCATTCGGTTTTAGTCCGGATAGCTCTTAAAATGCCACGTAAATCAGTTTCGTCCTGTGTATCTTCGAGGACTATCAGAAATCCTGCTCCGCTGATACGTCCGGCAATGCCACGTGAACCGATTTCCGTCTTGATTATTCCGGCAATTGTGAAAATAACCTCATCGCCAAAAAGATGACCATATGTATTTACAATCTCGTTGAAATTGTCAATATCGAGAAGAACTATATTTATTCTGTATGACGGATTTTCTGAAAGAAGTTCCATAGCATACGAGGTTACAGCCTGTTTGTTGAGTACTCCGGAAAGTGAATCCCTGTTGGCTTCGAGAGCAAGGTTAATATCTTTCGATTTCTGTCGGGAACTCACTACAGATATTATGCCGGTTACTTTTCGTGTGTCGGGGTCATCGTAACGTGTTATCCCTCTGAAAAGGCACATTTCACGGGTTTTTCCGCCGGTAAGTATGGAAGATTCAAATTCATAGTCGAATCTGTAGACACCGTTTTTCATATCGTTGCATAAGTTGCTGAAAGTTTCAGTATATCGTGACAAAATATATCCGGATTCTATGGAATCATTCTGCCATTTGTCAATATTGCAGTCTGTTATGACTATTTCACGGTAACAATCGAACATATATATTTTTATTTTCCGTGTCAGGAAGTTATATTCAAAAGCGAGGTCACTGGTGAGACTTAAAATGTGTCTGTATTCAGATGCCTTGCGTTCACGAGAATATGCAAGCGATTCGAGTGAAAAAATATCGCTGAACGATATACTGAAAAGATTTTCCGGAGTATCTGAAATCATTCTCACTGATGCGAGTGTCCAGCGGAGTACGTTATTGATACCTTTCATTCTTATGACGGTTTTCGCCGGAACTCCCTCAGATGCCGTTTCAAGACTGTTTTCTATGTACCGGAAATCAGATTCTTCTATAGTACGCTTTATCGAGTATACAACATCATTGCCGAAATACCGGAAGAAAGTTTCGTCAGCCCTTTGTGTATGGAAACTCCTGTCAATTATCACGTTTCCGAGTGTATAAATTTCATTGTTTATATCCATAAATCAAACCTCATTTTTAATAGAATTTTCACGACGTTCAAGAAATTCAGAAGCCAGTTTGTAAATGGTGGCTGTGGTCGGAACGCCTAACAGCATACCTGTTACGCCGAAAAGCGAACCCCCTACAGTTATGGAAGCAAGTACCCATATTGCCGGAAGTCCCGTAGATGTGCCGACTATTGCCGGATAAATTATATTATCTTCGAGTTGCTGGAGTATCAGCAAAAATATCACGAATACAAGGGCCTTAACCGGACTTGCCGTGAAGATTATAAAAGCACTCACTGACATTCCGGCAACTGCTCCCACTATTGGTATCAGAGCCGTTACACCTACTACAGTACCAGCCATTACAGCATACGGCAACCGCAGAATAGTCATACCTGTAAAGCATAATACACCTATTATTATTCCCTCCATGAACTGTCCCACAAAAAAATTACGGAAAGTATTATTAGCTATTTCAAGAACATGATTTATATATCTGCAAACCTGAGCAGGCAGAAAGGCTTTTCCGATACGTTTTATATCACTTGACAGTTTATCTTTACGCATGAGTATGTATAAAGCAAATATTACAGCTATTATTATATC
>CAMWUB010000296.1 GCA_947177345.1 uncultured Ruminococcus sp.
TGTTTTGTATCAGAGACATCTCATACTACAGAAAGATCCGCAACATATTCTCACACATGAACTTCAAACACCTCTGCAACAACAACAACAACTACAACAACAACAACAACAACAACTACTACCACCACAACGACCACAACAACTACTACCACGACTACAACCACCACTACTGCAAAACCTGTTACTACAGTGACAACTACAGCTACAAATATCGCTTCCGATAATGAACTTTGTGACTGGTCAATGAATAACTACAACGATACAAATGGTGTTATGCCTGATTCCGCTGAGATTACGGACGTTATAAACGGAAATTATGAAATCACTCTTACTGACGAAGATAATAACATACTTGATGTTTATATAATCAATCCTGAAACAGGTGTAGGAACAGACTCCGCCGGAAATGTAGTAGACCTTCCGCAGACCGGTAACAATTCACTGAAAAATGTACTTACAGCTGTAGGAGCGTTCTTCATGACCGCACTCGGATTCTGTGCTGTAAAGCTTTCCGGTATACGCCGTAAGAAAGATGAGCAATAATAAAATAAATTCTGATACCACAAATAAACGAACAAAAAAACAATGGGTTCTGTTCATAACAGGACTCATTGCTATGCTGACCGGTCTGTGTATTCTCGGCTTTTTTGGTATCAGAAAAATTTACAGGGAATTTAACCGTCAGAAAATGATGAGGGAAAATGTTGTAGTAGAAATCGCAGACCTTAAAATAAAAGCTCCGGTACTGGAGGGTACGGACAATGAAACGCTTGCAAAAGCTACCGGACATTTTACAGATACTGGAGAAGTCGGAGCAGGTAACTATTGTATCGCAGGGCATAGTAGTACGATATATAAGGAATATTTCAATAATCTTAAAAATATTGAAATAGGTATGGAAATAAACCTGTACAACGTAGAAAAGACCTGTTATACATACGTTGTGACGGAAAATTTCATAGTAGAACCAAATGAGACATGGATACTTAACGATTTCGGTGATGACCGTGTTACAATCGTTACTTGTACAGATGACGGTACACAACGTCAGATAGTAGTAGGTCAGAAAAAGGAGACAGAATAATAATGAAAATAATTTCAAAAAAGTTGATGCTTTTACTCGTGACGGCGTTATATATAGTATTTTCTGCTGGGTGTTCCCAATTAGGATTAGAAATAAAAAGAACGGTGACAGGTAAGGAAGATTTCGGACAGACTTTTTCGCATTGGTGCTTTAATGGTAATATTGAATTGATAGAGGAGTTCATTGAAAATCAGAAAATCCCACAGAGTGCATTGAACAGTGGTTTATATAATGCGAGACACTCGGAAGTAAGAAAATTATTACTTGATGCAGGTGCAGACCCTAATTACAAAGATATGCTTGACGAATACGCCTACAACGACAATCCGGCAATTTTTGATATTATAGATGCTGAAGGCTTAGATATCAACAAACGGAGTATAAAATCAAATCTCAGTGCATTATCAACAGCACCACGAAATGTACGCAATGATGATAAAAACGCTTATCTTATGTGTGAGCGTATGCTCGAAAACGGTGCGGAAATGTATCCGGAAATGTTTGACGATAAAGAAGGTTTACCTTTAAAGTGTCCGCAGACAGTAAAAATGCTTGCTAACAGATATATCGACGAGGGAGGTAAATTTGATTATCCGGATACTTATGTATATGCTTTGTGCGGTGATATTTCAAATGCTGTCAAAAGTGCTGAAAGGGATAAAGATATATTAAGTGAACATGAAAAGTATCAGATTTTTCGATTTGCATCTCTTTTTGGTACAGTTGAAGAATATAAAAAATTAAAAGAAATTTTTAACATGGAAGATGATACCCGATACAATTATGAAGAACTGACAGCATCATGCAGTCTTGAAATGTTGGAATATCTTCTGGAAGTAAATGATGACCATATCAAATTCAATCCTGAAATTGATGATGCTGATGCTTTTAAGCGTTTTGATTATGAAGATGTATCTGATGGTTTTACGGTTGCTATTTCATATGGCAGATATGATATGTGCAAATACTATATTGACCACGGTGTAAAGCCCAACAGTTCTTTGACGAACTATCCTCCATTAACAGCAGCTATAAATTGCGGAGATTATGAACTTTTCAGATTGGTTTACGATTACATAAAAGAAGAATACGGAAATCCTGATGAAGAAGTATTTGGCTGGTGTTTCAGTTTACATGATGTTAATGACTGTACAAAAAAGATTATGGATTTTCTTTTAGATGAAGGATATACTTTTGAAAATGTACACTATAATCATCTTAGTGACAGTGTAGCTGAATATATTATATCACACGGTGCAGTAATAACAGATGAAATAGTCGAGACAATCGGACAATACAATTATAAAGACTCACTGAAAGCAGTCATAGACCGTGGTTATGAAATAAGTCCGGAAGTGCTTTCAAATATGATTCAGTATGCGTCATCGGATATGATAGAAATGGTACTTGATACCGGTACAGAAATGGAAGATAATATACTTCCGAAATGTAATTTGGCATCAAGGGCAACTACAAAACTTCTTATTGAAAGAGGTGCAAATTTAAACCCTGAGTTTGTGAAACACGACCAGTACGGAAGTTATGACGGTGATCCCGAAAACTTCAATTTAAAACGATTCTATGAGAAGTATTGTCGTGATGATTTGGTTGAACTTCTTAAAGAGTACGAATAAAATAATAATAATTCCGACGGAGCAGGTTTATATATGCTTTGTCGGAAGTTTAAATTATTTATTTTGTTTTCTGACAGTATGAAAATATTCTATTGAAACTTTAACTGAGGTTTATAAAAAATGATAACTCTTGAAAAGGCTTGCCAGAATGCTCTGTATTATTTTAAACGTTACTGGGGTGAAACGGCACATATACAGTTTATACAGGATATCGGAGATGCATGGATAATTACACCCGATGCTGATGAAGATTTTTATGGAATTATTCCGGTATCAGTAAATAAGAATACCGGAGAATTAAAAGCATATCCCACACAACAGCATTTTGATTTATTGAAAAAAGTTCCGAAAATAAAAATAAATCCGATTAAAACTCCGAAAGAAGCATATAAGATAGCAAGGAAAATAAAAAGATACAGAAGATATAAGG
>CAMWUB010000297.1 GCA_947177345.1 uncultured Ruminococcus sp.
GTATTCTTATTGTTAGTATATATTTTACCGTAAATTAACCCTGTTTGTCAAGGTTATTGAAATAACATTCAGTACAATAACCATTCACGAATAATCGGATATATGTTTTTTGTCGATTTTGTACAAAAGCAGTATATATAAAACTGGTTATTATCACATATTTCACACATTACGAACACTTATTCAGAATAATTGAAAGTTTTAAGAGTAGTGTTTTCAACAGCTTTCTGTATGAGTGGTTCAAAGTCAAAACTGTTCTGAGCCTTTTCAATGTCGGCGAGAACAGGTTTCACTTTCGGATGACGTGGCGTGAATACTGTACAGCAATCTTCATACGGAAGTACGGAAGTTTCAAAAGTATCAATTTTACGGGCAATTTCTATAATTTCGGTCTTATCCATGCCTACGAGCGGGCGGAATACCGGTATTCTGCAAACTGCATCGGTACAGGCTATCGCCGACATGGTCTGGCTTGCAACCTGTCCTACGCTCTCGCCGGTGATGAGTGCCTGACATTTTTCTTTTTCGCATATTCGCTGAGCTATTTCCATCATGATACGTCGCATTATGACTGTGAAAAATTCTTCCGGACAGTTATCTTTAATAGCCTCCTGAATCTCCGTGAACGGTACACAGAAAAATGCTATACCTCCGCAATAATCGGTGAGTTTTTCGCATAACTGTTCTACTTTCATTAAAGCACGGTCGGAAGTATACGGCGGACTTACATAATGTATAGCGGAAATATGTACACCTCTTTTAGCCATCATGTAGCCAGCAACCGGACTATCTATACCACCGGAAAGTAATAACATAGCCTTACCGCTCGTACCTACCGGCAGGCCACCTGCTCCCTTTAAGTTTTCGGCGTGGACGTATGCATTAGTATCACGTATTTCAACAGTGACTGTAATTTCCGGATTTTTTACGTCAACCGTCAAATGCGGAAATTTTCCGAGAAGTATTCCGCCGAGTTCCGCACATATTTCAGGAGATTTCATACAGAACGCTTTATCTGAACGCTTTGCATTTACCTTGAAAGTCTTCGCATTATTCAGGACTTCGTTGAGATATTCAAGACTTTTTGCTGTTATATCACTGAAATCCTTTTCACATACGCAAGCCCGACATAATGCCGATATACCGAAAATTTTCCCTACACGATTTGTAACATCGTCCAAATCTATATCTTCGTCCAGAGGCGTTATATATGTAGTCGACTGTGCAGACGTAACTTTAAAACGTCCTAAACTCTTAAGGCGACGTTTTATATTTTTCGTCAGCATATCCTCAAAAGATTTTTTATTAAGTCCTTTCAGAACCATTTCACCATATTTTACAAGTACGATTTCTTTCATTTTAATAACTCCTTATATAATTTTCAATTTCTTCTGTATCTGTAAGATTATCACATATTCCTGCATTCCAGTCCGCAAGCATCAGCGGTGCAGTATTTCCGAGAACTGTAAGTATTTTCCGCCACATATGACAGTTTTCAGGAACTATATACATTCCGCCAAGCCACATGGCACTTATTATATTATCTTCGTCCTTTTCCCAGAATACAGCCGTATCATTATCAATACCCCTTGAAAAAACCGGATTGCTGTCCTCTATCCATTGCAGATATTCAGATTTGACTTCATCAAATTCGGGCAGAAAATCAAGAACTTCTGAAATTTTTTCATGACTGATTCCCACTTCCCGTATAGAATGCGGATTTTCTTTTCTTATGTAAACGTCCGAAAAACCGTATTCTTCAGTATGTTTTTCCGCAAAGCCGAATATCTCACCTATTTGTTTCAGACAGAATTTTTCCGCACTCAACGGCAGAATTTCTATCTGACAATAATCATCTTCATGAAAATAAACAGTACGTTTCATAAAAATCACCCTCTTATTTTTTCGATACCCTCACGGAGAATTTCAACAAATAAATCAAGTTCTTCTGTAGTCGTATCGGCGGTCATACTGATACGTAAAGCACTGTCAGCGGATTTTCCGGTTATTCCGAACTGTTGTAATACACCACTCTGCTGACCTTTCGAGCAGGCAGAACCGCTTGAAATATATATATCTTTCTGTTCCATGAAGTGTAACATTATTTCCGAACGCTTTCCGGCGGAGATGTTCACTACATACGGAGAGGCATTTTCCGGAGAATTTATTGATATTCCGTCAATTTCAGACAATTTTTCAAGTAAATATTTTTTAAGTCCGGTGACTTTTTCATAACGTTGATTTATTGTAGGGGAATACTTTTCCACAGCTGTACCGTATGCCGATATTAACGGAACTGATTCAGTACCGGAGCGGATTCCCTTTTCCTGATTTCCGCCGGTGACGACAGGTATTATACGGATTCCCTTTTTAATGTATAAAGCTCCGATACCCTTTACCGCATGAATTTTATGACCACTTAATGAAATCATATCCGCACTGAGTTTCTTTACATTGACCGGTATCTTCATATAAGCTTGTACACAGTCACAGTGCGTAATTATTTCCGGATAACGTTTTTTCACTGCCTTGAAAATATCTGCTACCGGAAGTATATGACCAGTTTCATTATTTACAAGCATAATACTTATAATACAGGTTTTATCATCGCAGGCATTGACGAAATCTTCAATATAGAAATTGCCGTCTGAACGTGGACTTATCCGGACAGCCTCAAAACCTTGATTTTCAAGTGCCGTGACGGTCTCTTCAACGGAGGCGTGTTCCACAGCGGAAATAATTATCTTATTTCTACGTTTTCCGTAAGCCCCCATAACTCCACGCAAGGCGAGATTATTACTTTCGGTAGCTCCGGAAGTGAAATATATTTCTTTAATATCCGCACCTATCGAACCGGCTATTATTTTTCTTGCCTTGTCAACTACAAGCTGTGCATTAAGTCCGATACGGTGCAATGACGAAGGATTACCAAAATTTTCCGTCAAAGCCTCCACAACCGCCGATACCGATTCCGGACATGGTTTAGTAGTAGATGCGTTATCAAGATAAACTGACATTTTATCAGTCCTTTCATGTATGATTTTTATGCATAATATTAATTATACCACAAATTTTTTAAGATTACCATATAAATTTTATATTTTCCCTGATTTATTTTATATTAATTTTTTTTAAAAAGTACTT
>CAMWUB010000298.1 GCA_947177345.1 uncultured Ruminococcus sp.
AGCTCATATACGATTATATCACATAATAAGGAAAATTGCAAGTTTTTCTGATTAAATTTATTATAAAATATTCCGACTTTTTCATACAAGATACGCCCTTGATTTCCGGAAGTATTTCATGATATAATTTATTTACCGGATATTTCCGGAATATAATAATTTCCTACACAAAAAAACGTTCTCTCTTTCGGGAGAACGTTTTTTCTGTTTTACGCAACGACAAACTGACTGTTATATAATTCAGAATAGAAACCGCCGTCTGCTATGAGTTTTTCGTGATTGCCCTGTTCAATGATGTCGCCGTCTTTCATTACAAGAATGACATCAGCGTTTTTAATAGTGGAAAGTCTGTGGGCTATTACAAACGAAGTACGTCCGGTAGTAAGCTTATCCATAGCCCTTTGTATAACGAGTTCCGTTCTCGTATCTATAGAGGAAGTTGCCTCGTCGAGTATCAACATGGGAGCGTCTTTAATCATGGCTCTTGCTATAGTGAGTTGTTGTTTCTGACCGTCCGAAAGATTCAGAGCCTCATTCAGTTCCGTATCATAGCCCTGCGGAAGTGTAGATATAAAATGTTTAAGTCCAACCGCCTCGCAAGCCGTATCAAGTTCGCTGTCGGTTACGCCCTCCTTGTTATAGACGAGGTTTTCACGTATAGTACCGTCAAAAAGCCACGTATCCTGAAGAATCATGTCAAATAAATCGTGTACCTGTTCACGTTTAAGGGTTTTGGTTGAAACGCCGTCAATAAGAATGTCACCGCTGTCGATTTCATAGAACCGCATAAGCAGATTTACCATAGTAGTCTTACCTGCTCCGGTAGGTCCTACTATTGCAACTTTCTGACCGGCTTTTAAGTCTGCTGAAAAATCGTGAATTATAGTTTTTTCCGGTGAATAGCCAAACTTTACGTTTTTAAATTCGACGTTTCCGGCGACGTTGTTTATAGTACCGTTCTTTGAGGATTCGTCAGCCTGTTCTTCAGATTCAAGCATTTCAAAAACTCGTTTAGAGGCTGCCGAAGCCTGTTGTATTGAAGTCATTGACTGTGCGAAAGTTCCTAAAGGTTGCGAAAAAAGTCTTGAATATATTACGAATGCCATAATCGTACCGAGCGTAACGGCAGTATTTTCATTGATTATGAAAATAACGCCGACTATAAACACAAGTGCATAGTCGAGATTGCCGACAAACTGCATAATCGGGTGCATCATACCGGATAACCATTGTGATTTCCAGTTTGAATCGTAAAGCCGGTTGTTTACCTCGTCGAATTTGACTTTTTCCTGATTCTTTGCTCCGAAAGCGTGTACTATATTATGATTGGTATATACTTCTTCAATCTGACCGTTCATTACACCTAAATCAGCTTGTTTGCGGTTAAAGAATTTCTGTGAATTTTTCATGATAACGCCCATCATCACGAATCCGAAAAGCGAAGAACCTATAGTTACGAGTGCTAAAATCCAGTTAGTAGAGAACATCTTATATATAACTCCCACGAACAACGCAAGCGAACTTATTAAATTCGCTGAACTGCTTGAAAGTGTCTGGCTTATGGTGTCTACATCGTTAGTTACTCTTGAAAGTATATCACCTTTGGTGGTAGTATCGAAGTATTTTAAAGGAAGTCGGTTTATTTTTTCGTCAATATCCGTGCGGAGTCTTTTAGAGGTTTTTTGTGTTATGGTAGCTGTTATGAACTGCTGGCTATAGTTCAGGACTGCACCACCGGCATATATCGCAACCAGTGTGAAACATATTTTTTTAATGTTATCCATGTTCACGCCGGTCATGATACCGGAAGTTATTTCATTCATGAGGTCGCTTATTTTTTCAGGACCTACAATAGTAGTCAACGCACCACCTATAGCGAATAGCACGGCGACTATTACCGCCGGAAGATACTGTTTACAGTAGACAAGTATTTTCTTTATTGAACCTAAATCGGCTTTTTCGTCGGGATTTGTAACTTGCATTGGTCTCATCGGAGGCATATTATAAACACTCCTTTCCTGATAATTCCTCTTCGGATAACTGTGAAAGTGCTATTTCCTTATATATCGGACAGTTTTCCATGAGTTCCTCGTGTTTTCCGATACCTGCTATTTCGCCGTCATGGAGTACTAAAATATTATCAGCATTTCTGATAGTACCTATTCTTTGTGCGACTATTATAACAGTAGTTCCGGTGAGTTCCTCACGGATAGATTTTCTTACAAGCATATCGGTTTTATAGTCGAGTGCGGAAAAAGTATCGTCAAAAATCATGATTTCAGAGTTCTTGAAAACTGCACGGGCTATAGAAAGTCTCTGTTTCTGACCGCCTGAGTAGTTAGTACCACCCTGTGCAACTTTGGAATGTATACCCTCCGCAAGATTGCCGACAAAATCGGATTTTGAAACTTCGAGGGCTTTTTTAATTCTCTCGTCGCTGTCGGATATATTTTCCTTACAGCCGTATGTGATATTTGATTTTATGTCACCGGAAAACAATGTAGCTTTCTGTGGTGCGACGGATACCATTTTTTCAAGCTGTTCTTCCGGATATTCCTTAATATTAACGCCGTCAATGAGGACTTCACCGGCGGTAGTATCATAATAACGTGGTATGAGGTTGACAAGCGTTGATTTACCTGTACCGGTAGCACCTATTATAGCGAATGTTTCGCCTTCGTTTATCTCAAAATTGAGGTTTTTAAGACAAGGTTTACCGGAATCGGAATACGAAAACGATACGTTTTTAAATTCAATTTTTCCGTGACCTGTGGTCTTGACTTCCTGTGTTTTGTAGTCTATAGTGGGTTGAGTATCAAGGACTTCATTTATACGTTTTGCCGATACCATAGTACGAGGCATAATTATAAATATCATTACCAACATCATGAACGCACCCATAATCTGCAACGCATACTGTGTGAAAGCGGTCATATTGCCGATTACTTCTGCTCTGCCGGTGATTTCCGCATTGTTTATCAGATACGCACCAATCCAATAGATAGCAAGTGTAAGACCATTCATAGCCATCATCATGACAGGCATCATGAGACCCATTATTCTACTCGTGAACAGGTGATTTTTAGTAATATCGTCGTTTACCTTGTCGAATTTCTTCTCCTGATACGTTT
>CAMWUB010000299.1 GCA_947177345.1 uncultured Ruminococcus sp.
CGGCTAAGGAACTCAAGACACAGATTCTTGAATGTCTCAACGAAAAACTCAACGGCAACCTTTACGATGAATGCGTAATCATGCCAAGAGGTTTTACGATTGATATTCAGATGGGCAGACAGGACGAAAAAGACGGTATTAAACTCATGCAGGTTGTTTTCATTGTAAGAAACGATGAATTTGACGAGGCACTTATTGAACCCGTTGACGCTCAGGGCAGAACAGATGCCGATGCAGTCAAAATGGCTGTTGAAATGTTTTATGGTGCTGTATGGCACCCACTTGAACAGGCTATGAATAAGCGAAACGGTCAGCATCTTTCTATAAACTACCTCGGACAGCATTACGATTTTGATATGTATGCACAGTCTGTTGTAAGAACAAGTACAAGCAACGGTCAGCCGGTCATGCTTATCAACTATATCAAGTCAGAAATACCGAAGTATATCGGTTCAAAGAAGTACTACTGGGTAAGAATTTACCTCTCTAAGTTTAAGGACAGAAAAGTTGTTGAAGTCCGTGTAAACGGTTCTGTATGTGCTGAACTCTCACGCTTCTATCAGGCTTATGTTGATTCATGGAACTGCGAAGAGGCTTTCATGATGGAAAAACAATACGCTATATTCGTACAGCGTGAGGACGATAAAGCACCGGAAGTATACAAAAAAGAACACATCGTTGAATGTGCTAACAAGTGCATTGAAATGATGGAAAACTGCAATTCACGTGATGAGTATATGAAACTGGTAACAGACCTTGAAGACTTCACAGGGGACAAGAATCTTGCTTCTGAAATAAGAATATTTATTCCGGAAATCTTTGCAAAACTCACACTCGGCTACCGTGAGGGTGACAGCCTTTTCCTTATCGAAGATGAGGGAACTATTGAATTTAAGAAAACACAGCTCCGTTCATATTTCTATCTCCAGCAGGTAGTACTTGAATATTTCACAAAGAAACCTGACCGTGAAAAAGTTATGAAGATTGTTTCAAACAGTGTGGCTTTCAGAGAACTCAAAAAAGCACATGAACAGGGTCACGAACCTAAAGACCTTTTTGTACCGGGAACTTCTTACAAAGTCGGAACAGATAATTATAAGGTATGGTAAAAAAATATGCCTGTTCCTGTCGTTTCAACGGCGGAACAGGCTGTTTGATTAATTAAAATTGTAAAAATCTATAATATAAGGAGGAAGCAATGAAAAATCAACTTTGTATAGTACTTGATTTCGGCGGACAGTATAATCAGCTTATCGCACGTAGGGTACGTGAATGCGGAGTTTATTGCGAAATAAAAAAGTTTGATACTCCGATTGAGGAAATAAAAAAACTTAATCCTATGGGAATAATATTCACCGGCGGACCTAACAGCGTTTATGACGAGACATCACCGCATATTTCAGCGAAAATCTTTGAAATTGGTGTACCAATTCTTGGACTTTGCTATGGTTGCCAGATAGTAGCGTATACTCTTGGCGGTAAAGTTGAACCTTGTATTAAAAGCGAATTCGGTAAAATAGAAATCACAAAACAACATGAAAGTCCATTATTTAAGGATATTCCTGAAAAAAATATCGTATGGATGAGCCATAACGATTATGTCAGCAAGTTGCCTGACGGTTTTCATGTTACTGCAACTTCTGCAGATTGTCCTTGTGCCGGTTTTGAAAATCCTGACAGAAAACTTTATGCCTTACAGTTTCACCCTGAAGTTACACATAGCGAATACGGAAAAAATATTCTGCGTAATTTTCTGTATGAAGTATGTGAATTTTCAGGCGACTGGGTAATGGACGATTTTATTGAAACTACTGTTAAGAAGCTCCGTGAAAAGATAGGCAACAAGAAAGTTATACTGGGACTTTCCGGCGGTGTTGATTCGTCGGTAGCAGCCGGACTTCTCAGCCGTGCAGTCGGAAAGCAACTGACCTGTGTATTTGTCGACCAAGGGTTAATGCGTAAAGATGAGGGCGATTTTGTCGAGGAAACTTTTACAAAACTATTTGATATGAATTTTGTCCGCATAAACTGTCAGAAACAGTTTCTTGAAAAACTGAAAGGCGTTACTGACCCTGAAAAGAAACGTAAAATAATAGGTACGGAATTTTATAACGTTTTCTGGAATAAAATTCGGGAGCAGGGTACAGACGGATTTTTTGCACAGGGTACAATATATCCGGACAGAATAGAATCAGGTAAAGGAAACTCAGCCGGTCACGGTAGCACAGCTGTAATAAAAACGCATCATAACATGGTAGAAATGCCGGAAGATATAAAGTTTGACGGAGTTATTGAACCACTCGGCGACTTATTCAAGGACGAAGTACGTCAGGTAGGCGAAAAATTAGGCATACCGCACGAACTCGTATGGAGACAACCTTTCCCTGGTCCTGGGCTGGGTGTACGTATTATAGGCGAAATCACTGAGGAAAAAATAAAAGTACTTCAGGAAGCAGATGCTGTTTTCCGTGATGAGATAGCAAAAAGCGGTATAGAAAATCAGCTGAAACAGTTTTTTGCGGTACTGCCGGACGTAAAGACCGTCGGAGTAATGGGTGACCATAGAACATATGACCATTTAATAGCTATCCGTGCTATTACTACAGACGACTTCATGACTGCCGACTGGGCGAGAATCCCATATGACGTTTTAGCACGTGTCTCAAACCGCATATGCAATGAAGTTGAACACGTAAACCGTGTTGTTTATGATATAACTTCAAAACCCCCCGGAACTGTTGAGTGGGAATAATAAAAACCCCGAAAAACAGGGCTGTATATAGCCAAAATCTGTTATCATTCCGTTATCATGGCAACGATTTGGCAACAATTTTCGGTTATCGGCAACAATGATATAAAGTTTGTCTGAAAAGATTAGAGCTATCTGATTCAATTTACGAATCGGATAGCTCTTTATTTATATTATTTTTTCAATATTATCTCTAAATTCTTTTAATGCCTCGGACTTAATATAATATGCAAGATTAGTCATTAAAGGCGTTTCGGATTTAAGAATTTGCTGTGTTGGTATATTCTCAACTGTTATATCTCCCTTGGCATTATAAATTGGAACAGAAAACTGAATACCCAAGAAATAAATTCTATTACAATTCATGAATATATTACCT
>CAMWUB010000300.1 GCA_947177345.1 uncultured Ruminococcus sp.
TCTTTTCTTCCACCTTGTCTCTGAATTAGCATCCTTCATAAAGTAAATACCTCTGAAATAACTTCTGAAGATACTGATATGAATCAGGAAACAGAAACTGAGACTACATCATCTGAAAAAGTATATTCCGATAAAAGCAATTTTAATGAGTTTGTTACCACCAATATTTCTAAGAAGCCACTTAGTGAAATAAAAATTCTTCTGGGTGAAGATAAAATATCAAAACATAAGTATTACTGGGAATTTGGCAACGAGATGCTTAATAACAGACATCTGCTTATTAACGGCAATTCAGGTTTCGGAAAAACATATTGTATACAATCTCTTCTTATGGAACTTTCATTGCAAGGTGTTCCAAGTGTAATTTTTGACTATACAGGCGGTTTTGCCCCGAATAAGCTGGAGAATGTTTTTGTATCCGTATTAGCAGACAGAGTTAAACAAAGAATTATCAAAACCGAAAGAGTACCAATTAATCCGTTTTCCAGAGGTAAGATATATCTTATGGATAATTTAGTTATTGATGAAGAAAATACTGATATTGCTAATAAAATATCAAATGTGCTGACTTCTGCATATAAATTTGGTGAACAGCAAAAATCAACAGTTTATTCTGCAATAATGGAAGGTTTATCACAATACAATGAAGATATGTCATTTTCACATCTATATGAAATATTGAGTAAAGTAGGTAATCATTATGCAGAAACGGTTATGAATAAAATGAGACCGTTTATTGACTTGAATCCATTTTCAGCAACAGATAAATTTCAATGGGATGATATCAAAAATTCTGATGGAATGGTCTACATAATTCAGATGATTGGTTATGACCGACCCACACAGATGATGATTACAGAACTTCTTTTATGGGATTTATGGAATTACGCTCAGAGCAACGGAAAAGAAAATGAACCATTTGTTGTTGTGCTTGATGAAGCACAGAATCTTAATCATAAGATTACATCTCCAAGTGGCAAAATACTTACAGAAGGTAGAAAATTTGGTATTTCTGGTTGGTATTCAACACAGTTTATGAAAGGTCAACTTGCCGAAGATGAAATACAATGTTTACAGCAGGCAAGTCAGAAGTTATATTTTGCTCCTCCCGAGAATAGTGTTATTGATGTAGCAAAGAGCATTGATATAAGTAGCGGATATAAGGAATGGGCAGAAAAATTGAAGACTCTCAAAAAGGGCGAATGCGTAACTTGTGGAAATATGGTCATAAACAGCAGATGGACTAAGTATGTGCCAAAGATAATAAAAATTACAAGTCTTCAGGAGAGATTGAAAAATGAATAACTGGATAAACATGAAGCGATATGACATTGAATTTCATAAAACTTTTCAACCTACAGATTTATATATTACAAAGATTATGGAACTTTCCGAAACAAAATACACAGGTACAAAAGAGGATATCAGTAGTATAACTGGAATTCCGACAGGAAAAACAAGCGGTAAAGTCATACCACATATCCGATATGCAAATTTTATGGGACTTATTGACTATGAAAATAATGGTTCTGTATACAGATTATTTCTTACAAAATTAGGAGAAATTGTTTTAAAGGAAGATAAGTATTTATTTGAGAGTGTAACAAAATGGCTTTGTCATTACTTCATATCAGATATTGATAACGGAGCTTATTTGTTTTCATTTTTATATAAATATCTTCCATTTCAGTTGGATTCGCCGATAAGTAAGGAACTTATAGAACGAAATATAAAAGAAGTTTTTCAGCGTGATTATGATATAGGTATTGTCAGAAGAACTTATACAGAGGGATTTTTGAAAACTTTAGGAATTTTCAATTGGGACGATTCACTTATAATAAACAGTATGTACTATAAAAATGAACTTAAATACATATATGCTTATACCCTGCTTTATAGTTGGGAAAAAGATTTCCCTGATGAAAGAGAACTTACAGTAGATTTCATATCAGATACATTGTATTGGAGCAGGCGTTTCGGATTTGATACAACAGAAACTCTCTATGTTCTTGAGGAACTTGAAACTCTCGGTTCAGTAAAACTTAATAAACAGCTTTATCCTTGTACGGTTATAAAACTGGCACATTCGGAAGACTATATCACAAAGCTTTATTCTGAATCAGCATAAGGGGGGGGTAAAAATTTGCAAATCAAAGATATAATTGAATTTGACCGGAAAAGATACTTTGACGGAGCCGTTCAGGCTTCATGGTTCTATGATAAAGAAAAAGTATCTGATATAACGGAAAGCTATGTATTTCATAGTTCAAAATATCACGGTGTAAAAAATAGTGAAACTATAGACAACAGCTATAGGCTTTATGATACAGCCTCATATGCATTGGAACTGTTAAAAAAAGTCAGAGAGACTGAAAGCAACCGCTTTTGTATGACAATTGCAGGCTACGGAACTGGTAAATCACATCTTGCCGTTGCACTGGCTTCACTATTATCAGGACATGATAAACAGCTCCGTGAAAAAACTGTTAATCGTATAAGATTGGTTGACAGAAATATAGCATCTCAGATTGAGGAGCATACGGCTGAAAATCTTGTGTTAGTTTATAATGGGATGAATAATTTCAATTTAGACCACGAAACTTTAAGAATAGCAAAGATTGCTCTTGCACAGCACGGTCTTGATGATTCAATATTCTATGAGATAACAAAACAGTATAGTCAGGCACAACAGTTTGTAGAAAATACATTTGATATACTTAAAGAAAAATATAAGTCTTTGTTTTATGAAGTGGAAATCTGTGAACTCAAAAGATATATTATAAAAAATATAACTGATGACAGCGTTTTCAATAAGGTAAATGAGGTTTATAAGTCGTTTAATGGTAGCTATATTCAATGGGAAAATGGTATATCAGCAGGCAATGTTATATCTCTTCTTGAACAGAAATACTGTTGTGGTAAGCAAAAAAAGTTTGAAAGAATAATAATACTGTTTGACGAATTCGGACGTTATATTGAATATACTTCCGCCAATCCTATGATTGCCGGTGAATCAGCATTGCAACAGATTTTTGAAGCTATACAGAATGCTGATGGAAACATAATATTTGATGGATTTATTCAGTCAGACTTGAATGTATATCTTAGAAG
>CAMWUB010000301.1 GCA_947177345.1 uncultured Ruminococcus sp.
AAATGTAGAATTTCTTGAAAAACTGGCGTTTAAAGAAAAAAAGTCTTGACTATGAGAAATTTTATATGTATAATTAGTATCAGCAATTGAAATACATTTGCGATAAGTACCCGACTGTGCGGGTGCAATATATAGAATAGGAGAGTTGTATATGTTTGTCAGAGAAGTAATGGTAAAAAATCAGGTCGGACTTCACGCAAGACCGGCTACTTTCTTCATTCAGAAGGCTAATGAGTTCAAATCATCTATCTGGATTGAAAAGGAAGAACGCAGAGTTAATGCGAAGAGCCTGCTCGGTATTCTCTCACTCGGTATTGTAGGCGGTACTAATGTTAAAGTTATCGCTGACGGTGCAGATGAAAGAGCTGCTGTTGATGCACTCATTGACCTCGTTGACAGCGGTTTCAGTGAGGAAAACAGATAATCTGAATAATATTTCTTTTTCGGGCGTTACTGAGGTAACGCCCATTTTTATTTTATCCCTTTAGATTTTCCGCCATATTTTCGGCGAAAATAGCGTATCCTTTGGTGGGGTCTGAAACAAATACGTGTGTTACTGCTCCTATTATTTTATCATTCTGTATTACCGGACTTCCGCTCATACCCTGAACTATTCCGCCGGTAATTTCAAGTAAATCCTCGTCAGTTATGCGAATAATCATATTTTTAGTACTTTCCTGACTGTTATAGTCAATTTTTTCTATTTCGACTTTGTATTTTTTTGGAGTATCTCCGGAAACTGTCGTTAATATTTCCGCCTCACCGGTTTTAACTTCCTGACGATAGCCCATTTTATATTCACGTGAATTTTCATACAGAGTTTTTACAGCCTGTTCCGAAAGAAGACCATATACACCACAGGAATTATTTTTATTCAGAATCCCGAAACTTCCGCCATACATGAATTGTCCGTGTAGTTCACCAGGTATGCCTTTTGAACCTTTTTTAGTATCTGTAATTTCTACCTGTACCGCTTCACCGCTGTAAATCGGTACGAGTTCGCCGGTGTCTGAATCGCATACAGGGTGACCCAATCCGGCAAATTCTCCTGTAGTTTTATTGAAAAATGTTATTGTACCGATACCGGCTATACTGTCACGTACCCACATACCACCTCGCCATTTTTCATCAGTGGGAGAGTATTCCGGCTTAAGAAATACAGGAAAGTCCTTACCGTTACGGGATATTATTATTTTTATTTTTCTGCCCTCGCTGTTATTTATTACTTCCTGTATTTCATCATTTGAGGTTATGTTTTTTCCGTCAGCAGATTTTATTATGTCACCAATCTGTATACCGGCATCTTCAGCCGGACAGATTTTTTCACC
This sequence comes from uncultured Ruminococcus sp., assembly GCA_947177345.1. GTDB lineage: Bacteria > Bacillota > Clostridia > Oscillospirales > Ruminococcaceae > Ruminococcus. Next base: position 1,329 of record CAMWUB010000301.1, read on the forward strand.
GTTATCTGTCTCGACTTCACCTAATTCAGTAACCATAACGCCGTCCATAAGAAGTTTTATTCCGAACGGATTTCCACCGGCAACGAGTACCGGAGCTTGTTCCTCGTGGATTTCAATATTCTTTACCGGAATAGCCCCGAAAAGTGTAAGTGTTGCCTGAGAAGTTCCGGCTGAATTTCCGGATACGGCTATGGTATCATCTGAACTGCTGAAACATGATATTTCCGGATATTGTGCTATTTTTACTTCCTGACCGTATGGTGTTGTAAGTGATGAGGGCAAATGTACAGAATAATAACCGGCTGTTCCGAATAATCCGGCAAGACCTACAGATAATACTACTGCTGTACCTTTAATGATTTTTCTTCTGAAACGCATTAATTTATGAATCCTTTCTTTTTCTTTAGGTTGTGAACGTTTTTATTATATGTTTACATTATCTTTTTATAATTGAGAAATTACCGCATTTTTTACTGATTATTCCATAAAAATACACGGAATTAATAAAAATGTAAGAAAAATCATAAAATAACATTATTTTTTGTATTTTGCGTGTTAAAATTCAAAGATACTTATTATTTATAATATGTAAACATTCCGTATTTATATTATAACCAAAAAAGGACGTGAAAACCGTCCTTTTTTGCGAATACGAAAAATTTTTTTATATTTATATCAGTCAATGACCCGACACAGATTGGCTTCACCGGAACTTAAGTGTTTTATAGTACCGTCAGGGAGTTTTATAATAAGATTTGCATTATCGTCGATACCCTCCGCAAAGGCAATTATAGTATTTCCTTCGATATTTGCAGTTATAGTATTTCCCGTAAGAATTTCCCTGTTTCTGTATTCCCTTATATATGAACGGCTTTCAATATCGGAAATATATTTTTCAAGACTGTTCAGGACTTCCGCACAAAGTCTGTTTCTGTCGATTTTCATACCGGTTTCTTCTTCAATTGAAGTTGCCGAAACTCTTAAATCCCTGCTGAAACTTCCCTCTGAATTACGGATATTTATTCCGATACCTACAACGGCATAATCAACGGAATGCATTTCCATACCTAATGAAGCTTCAGTAAGTATACCACATATTTTTCTGCCGTTCATGTAGAGGTCATTTACCCATTTTATTCTGACATCATGATTACATAATTTTTCTATAGCGTCAGCAACCGCACAGGCAGTAGCCGACGTTATAAGTGATGCGGTGTTTATATCGAAAGACGGACGTAATATTATACTCATATAAAGACCTTTTCCCTTTGGTGAGACAAAATTTCTGCCAAGCCTGCCTTTACCGGCATTCTGTGTATCTGCTACTATTACAGTACCGGCGGAAATTCCGGCAGATGCCATTTCTTTGGCACAGGTATTTGTTGAATTTATTTCATCATAAATTATAATCTGTTTACCGAAACTTTCAGTTTTCAGATATACTTGTATGAGTTTTTCGGCAAGTCTGTTGTTTTCGGCGGAAAGTCTGTAACCTTTTGAGGTCATTGCCTCTATTGAAAACCCCTCTGTTTCGAGTGATTTTACAGCTTTCCATATAGCATTACGACTTACACCGAGTTTTTCAGCGAGCATAGCTCCGGAAATGTATTCTCCGCCTGATTCCGCAAGAGTTCCGAGCAGTGTTTCTTTAACGTTCATAAAAAATTTTCTCTCCTTACGATTCATTTAAAATATTTTTGAAAAAATCTATATATTTTCCGGTGACGGTTTCATTACTGAAGTTATTCTTTACGTATTCGCAACCGTTAAGACC
>CAMWUB010000302.1 GCA_947177345.1 uncultured Ruminococcus sp.
TTATTATTAATTATAACTTCTGCATTGCTGACTATTTCAGTTTCAATGACTTTTATAGAAATAAAAAACAAAACAAGTAATACAATAATGTCAGTAATGTTTTTTATTATTATGCTGTCTCTTTTGCTTTTTATATTCTTTGGAACTTTTAAATTGGCAGATTATTATGACAATCTTCAGAAATTCAAGTTAATTCAATTAAAAAATACAATGTTGGAACAAGCTACAAATGAAACGAAAGAAACTTTTGAACTGATACAGAACAGTCTGCACGATTATAAGCACAACATAATATATTTACAGGCACTTGCAGATAATAACGATATAGACGGGATAAAAAAATGCCTTTCACAACAGAATGATTTTTTAGGAAAAAGACTTTTTTACTACAAAACCGGAAATGATACTGTTGATGCAATGCTTTATATAAAACAAAAATCAGCAGAAAGCCATAATATAACTTTTATAATCAATGCAAATATACCTGAAGATTGTCCGGTTTCTTCGGAACATTTTGCAGTTATTCTCGGAAATTTACTTGATAACGCTACAGAAGCATCGTGTATGGAAGAAAATCCGTTTATTGAAGTCAGGATAAATAAACTTGAAGAATATTTCTGGATTATAGTTTCAAATAAATGCACTAATCTGAATTTATCGTTAAAAACCTCAAAGCCTGAAAAACACCTGCATGGAATAGGGCTTAATTCAGTGAAACATATTGTAAAACATTATAACGGTGAATTAACTATTGACACAGAAAATGAAAAATTTGAAGTCAAAATAATGATACCACTTTGATAAAAAATCCGGCTTGATATTGTATGTCAGGTCGGATTTTATTGTAATTATATTTAAAAATATACCGTTCATTACAAAAAAGTGTCATTTCATTACAAAATCCACACAAATGGATTTTTATATGTTATACTACAATCACAAGGTCAAACATGGAAGGAAGTGATAAAAAATGAAAAAGAAAATCTCGGCTATTGTTAAAAAGGTGATTAAGGGAGTGGCTGTTATTTCCAGCGAATCTACTTCATTAACTGGTCTTTATCAGCCTCAGACCCCGAAAAGTCTCATCAAATCCGACAAAAAGAAGGTGCAGTAGTTGTTTCGGAATCTTGCAGAGGACATTGCATTTTTGCTGATAAAAAACAAGATTGTTGATATTGAAGAACGTGATACATACATATATGGTATTGAGGTTATTCTGTTGAATGGTGGACTTCTTCTGGTGTTTCTGCTTATCAGTCTGCTTTCCGGTGCTATGATAAACTTCTGGGCATACCTTATGTTCTTTATTCCTCTGCGAATCTTTTCGGGAGGGTATCACGCAAAGACAAGCGAACGCTGTTTTGTGATGTCAGCAGTTATGTATGGAATTTCAGTTGCAGTTACAAAGCTTTTACCGCTTTTATATCTGGATTTTTATTGGTGGACGGCAGGAGTTGTTTCAGTACTTATTATATTTATATTTGCACCGTTGATAAATGCAAATAATCCACTTAATGAAGTTCAGAAAAAGCGTAACAGAATAATAGTTTATTCCCTGCTTATTATAGACCTTGTATTTTTTATTCTGTGCTATATCTTCAACTGGAAAATAGCAACAAATGAGCTTTTGTTCATAATTCTTGATGCATTTTTACTTTTAGTCGGAAAAGCGGTTCAATGTCTTGATGAGAAATCCGAGCATCTGTAAACCTAAAAAATAATAAAACGAAAGGACGGTATTTTTATGAAAAATACTTTTAAGAAGATTACTGCTTCTATTATGGCAGTGGCTTCACTCGCAATCAGTGCAACTGGCGTTGTAGCAAGTGCTGCTGATGTAACAACTCCCGTAACTCCTGAAATCATTGAAAGATATGACGGACCCACAGGCTATGTATCCTTTGGCAATGGTGCTACAGCAGGTATCTATCGTTCATCGACGCAGATTAATATAAGTACACAGTGGAAAAGTGGTTCAACTGTGTATGTTAAACTCAAAAGCACAAGTGGTGCTTCCGTTTCTGGTAAGAAAGATAAGTATGGCTACGATGGATATATATCGTTAGATTATACAGGCAACGGATTTACTTATGCTGAGTCTTATCATGAGGCTGGCGGAGAATCAATAGAACTTTCACGTTAATCATTAATTAAAATCTTAAATATAGACTGCTGTAAATAATAAAACTATATTACAGCAGTCTGTTTAACAAAGAGGAACAATTATTTATATGAAAAAATTATGTGCTTTTTTAATAGTAACTATATTTGCCTTAACCGGATGTCAAAATCACGATGTTTCTGAAAGCAAATTAAATGATAAAAAAGAAAGCTTCAATAATACAGATTCAGATATGCATTACATTGAATCTAATGCTGATTTTTACAAAAATGGAGTTATATTCGGCAAAGATAAAGTAATGTTTTTAGATTTTGATACTATGGAAAAAACTCCGTTGTGTGCTGTGCCAAATTGTATGCATAACAATTCAAGTTGTCTTGCAAATATAGTCGGTGAAAATCCAATAATCTATAATGAAAACATATATTATTTTAGCTCTACTGCAGGAGTAAATGAAACATCTGATAGTAAAGAATTTTATATTAATTCAAAACTTATGAAAGCATCTCTTGATTCTTCCGAAACTGAAACTATTACTACCTTTAATGATTGTATGCCTAACGTTCCTAGTTATTATGTTTTAACAGGAAATGAATTATTTTTCACAGGAAATGATATGTGTCCAACAGAGGATGAATTTGGTGTAATAAGTTATAGTACAGTCGGCGGAACACATTTTTTATGTAGTATCAATCTTGATACTGGAAAATATACAAACTATGGAAGTATCTATAACGGAGATAAAGAATTTGAAATGGCTGAATCTTCAAGTGGTGCAAATATTTCAGGAATATATAATAATAAAATATATATTCAATATGTCTTTATGAAAGAAGATCCGAAAAAGTTAGGAATAAATCCAGAAGAAAACTGGACACGTGTAAACTTTGAATTTGACTTTGATACAAAGAAACTTGCGGAAAGTACACTTCCATCTGCAATATATATGGATAATGATACTTATGCTTATCTTGATAG
>CAMWUB010000303.1 GCA_947177345.1 uncultured Ruminococcus sp.
CTATGATATAAATAAAGATGGATTTTATGAACTTATTCTTCATGTCGGTGAAAGTGAAGGAGATTCTCAGATGCTGATATACACTATTAATGAAGATGATATTGAATCACCATTTGTAGAGGTAGGCGAGTTAGACGGTAGTCATACCAGTATTGTGGAAAATGACGGAAAACTATATACTTCTTTTACAAGCAATGGTTATCAGGTTGTAGAAGAAATTAAGATTTTCAATCAGCATAATGAATGGGTCATATCAAATAACACTGTATTTGAACAGGAAAATTTATCGGAATATAAAAATTATGGTATTCCGTTAAAAGAACATGATATTTCAGATACAACCGCTGTTGAAGAAATTTGTCTGGAAGAACTTATCTATTCTGAACATGTTACTAAAGAAAATACATTATTAAAAGGAATAGTTATAACTGAAACAGACCCTCTGAATGTCAGACAATCGCCGTCTTTAAATGCAAAAATTATCGGTACAGTAGCTAAAGGAAGTACTATTGAAATATATTCCAAAGAAAATGGCTGGTGTGAAATCAGATATAATGGGCAGATAGGATATGTATCAAAAGATTATATAGAATGTAAATAAAATATCTGATTTTTTAAATATAAATCTTCAGAAATCAAGAAATAAAAAAAGAGTGAACTTTAATAAATTCACTCTTTTAATTAGTATATCAGTCCTCAACAACAAATGCATTAAGTAACGATTCACCTATGCCGTCATCTTCGGGATTGTGAGATGTTCTGCCGGTATCTAGTGAACGTATAGCATTCATTTCCTGCTCCGTGAGTTCAAAATCAAAGATATTTATATTACTCTTTATACGCTCCGGATTAGATGATTTCGGCAAAGTAATAAATCCTTCCTGTACCTCAAAACGCAGAATAATCTGCCCTGCATTCTTGTTGTATTTTCCGGCAAGTTCCGTAATGACTGCATTATTCAGTAAATCTGCATTTCCGTGACCAAGCGGATACCAGCATTCAAGTTTAACGTTGTTCTGTTCCATAATTTTACGTAATTCTTTCTGTTGTGAAAACGGATTGCATTCCACCTGATTCACAGACGGCATAGTAGAAAACTTCGGAACAAATTCATTCCAGATATTCGGTGTCATATTCGATACGCCTATTGAACGTAATTTACCGTCTGCCTTAGCTTCTTCCATGGCTTTCCATGCTCCGACCACATCTCCGTAAGGCTGGTGTATCAGATATAAGTCAATGTAATCCATACCAAGCATACGCAGTGAACGTTCAATGCCGATTTTTGCACGTTCATAACCGTAATGCGAAAGCCACAGCTTGCTTGTTATGAAAATTTCTTCTCTCGGAATGCCACTGTCACGGACAGCCTTTCCGACTTCCTCTTCATTGAAATATGCCGTTGCAGTATCAATGTGGCGATAGCCTGCGTTAAGTGCCTCACGGACTGCCCTGTACGTACTGCCATCTGCCGGAATCATAAAAACACCGAATCCGACAGCGGGTATTTTCACACCGTCATTTAATGTTATCATTTCCATAGTCAAATTCTCCTTTATTCTCTGCCCGGTATAGTATTCAGAAATTCTGAAATATGCCAGTCATAGTGATTGATAATTTCAGTATGTCCTGTATCGAGTGTGCTTATTTTCTGCATTTCCTCGTCCGTCAGGGTGAAATCAAAAATATTGATGTTTTCTTCTATGCGTTCCTTGTGAACGGACTTCGGAATAACTATCACACCTCGCTGAACATTCCAACGCAGAACAACCTGTGCAACGGTTTTTCCGTGCGACTTAGCGATTTCCGTCAATAACTTGTTTGTAAAGATACCTCTGCCAGCTTCTGCAAACGGAGCCCATGCCTCAACGGAAACCCCGAAATGTTCAGCACATTCAAGGTCTGTACCTCGCTGGAAAAACGGATGACATTCTATCTGATTTACCATAGGTCTGATTTCAGCATTCATACAAAGGTCTGTTAATCTTTCCGGATAGAAGTTCGATACGCCTATAGCACGGACTTTCCCTTCCTTGTATAACTCTTCCAATGATCTCCACGAACCGTAATAATCAGACAGTGACTGGTGCAGAAATATCAAATCCATGTATTCCATACCAAGCCTTTTCAGTCCTGATTCGTATGCCTTTTTAGTCTTTTCGTATCCGAAGTTTGATACCCATATCTTAGATGTAATAAACACCTCATCACGCTTCAGACCGCTTTTTCTGAATGCTGACCCTACTGCCTCTTCATTCATATATGTTTCAGCGGTATCAATAAGCCGATAGCCTGAATCAAGTGCATTCAGTACGCTCTGCTCACACTGTGCATAATCCTCTATCTGATATACACCGAATCCAATCATCGGCATTTTAACGCCGTTTGTCAGTGTTTTGTATTCCATAAAATTACCTCCTGTATGCATTGATTATACCTGAAAGACTGTCTCTACCGAAATCATTTACCAGTTCTGTCTGTGATATTTTACCATCCGACATACACCATAATACGACCGCACCGTAATATGCCGAAACTATCTGCAATGAGAGCGACGAAACCGGTGTATCTTCTTTTAAAGTTCCGTTATCAACCGCACATTGCAGACAATTCTCAATAAAAGACCTGTCATATTTTATTTTATCCATGCCGAGTGTATCGCCGTTAAGAGGAGAAGTAACACTGCGATACCATTGCTGTGCAATCTGTAGCGAATTATTTTCAATAATATGAACGGAATCATTCAGAAACCGTGCTATTCTGTCTTTAATGTCTATGCTGTCATCAGAAATTTTTTCAAGTGTTTTATCAAAATCCTCATAGGCGATGACCGATATAATATCTTCTTTTCGCCTGAAATATGTGTAGAATGTTCCCTTTGCCACACCTGCCATCTGAGTGATGTCATCAATGGACATTTCATAATATGCCTTTATTTCAGACAGTTTTTTTACTGCATCTATCAGCTTCTGCCTTGTTTCCAATGCGGATTCCTGTCTTTTTCCCATAAACCTGCTCCTTTCATTGACTATATTCAGCATATCATATTTATTGAATAAAGTCAATGACTATATTCAATTTTCAGTTTTATGC
>CAMWUB010000304.1 GCA_947177345.1 uncultured Ruminococcus sp.
AAATTCAATATAGTAAATTTTGACTTCTCCGAGGAGTTCAATAATGCCATAGAGGCTAAACAGGTTGCTGAACAGAACCTCCTGAAAACAAAAACCGAACAGGAGCAGGCTATAGTAATCGCAAACGCCGAGGCTGAAAAGAAAGTCATTTCCGCCAAGGCTGAAGCTGAAGCCATCATGGCAGAGGCTCAGGCTAATGCAGACGCTAATGAACTTATTGAAAAATCCCTTACGCCTAAAGTAATCGCATATCAGCAGATTCAGAAATGGAACGGTGTACTTCCGAAAGTTACCGGCAGTGACAACGGTATGTTAGTAAACATTGACCTTGATGACATTGAATCAAAATCAACGGATTACAGTTATAATGAATCCCAGTATACGCCGGAAACATTTCCGGAAAACGAAAATTTAACAGGCTGAATCAAAAAAACCGGACGTAATAAAAATACGTCCGGAAATTTTTTGTGTTATACTGTGAAACCCTGTTCCCTGAAATTGTCTATAACATCGCCGAGGATTTCGGCATTAGTCGAGGATACGGAGTGCAGAAGCAGTATCTCACCGCCATGTGCTGAATCTGTGAGTTTCTGAACCGCCATAACCGGCGAGGGCTGACTGTCTGTTTTCCAGTCCACATAAGCGAAACTCCAGAACAGCGTTTTATAACCGCATTTCTGAACGGTTTCAAGAGCCTGCTCAGAATATTCACCGCATGGACATCTGAAATACTGCATTTCATAGCCATAATTATTCAGTACAAAATCATGCAGTGACATTATTTCCTCTTCCGCCTGTTTTTTGGATAAAGTCGGCAGACTTGCGTGTTTCATACCGTGATTGCCTAATACGTGCCCCTCTTCAATCATACGTTTTACAAGAGCTGTTTCTTTTTTAGCGTAATCACCTGTAAGGAAAAATATCGCCTTGACGTTTTTTTCCTTAAGAGTATCAAGAATTTTTTCCGTATAGCCGTTTTCGTAACCTTGGTCGAAAGTTATTATAATACGGTTTTCGTCGCCTGATATAGCTGACGCTCCGTAATCGCCGAATCTGTCATTGAATGTCAGTGCGTCAACAGGACGGTTTTTACTGTCTGTTGCCGTACCCTGTCCGTAACCTATTTTAGTATTGTCAAGAGCATATACGGAGGTACACGGAACAAGACCGGCTGTTATAACCGCCAGTGCAGGAAATGCCTTTTTTATCATAGTTGTGATTTCCTTTTAAGAAATTGCGGAGGGGAAAACAATTAATAATTTATAATTCATAATTATTTCTTCCGCATAACTATTATTGCCGTATCATTGAATAATATTAAAAGCAAAAATATCCATGAAAAATCATTGCATAGTGTATCTTGTTATGATATAATAAAATAAAAAACATCGGAGTGATATATAATGAAATTTAGTCTGAAAAAGAAAGAAAAAGTTAAAATAAAAGACGAAAAGATTAAATTAAAGGAAAAGAAACCACCTACAGAAACTGACGGTTTAGGCTGGGATATACTGGAATTTATAGTAGATATACTTGAATTGATTTTTGACTAACCGCAAATCAATTAATAATTTATAATTCTTAATTATTCATTCTTAATTAAAAACGACAGCTTGCGGTGCTGTCGTATTTTCGGGAAAGACGTTCAAATCTTCCCACGGATAATAACTGCACCTGTGCGTGCATATCCGTGAAAAAAATCATGAATTGAGATAAGAACTTACAAGCACGTTGAGTAATTCATCACGGTCAATATGTCTGATAAGGTTGCGTGCATTGTTGTAAGTTGTTATGTAGGTGGGGTCTTCAGAAAGAATATAGCCGACAATCTGGCTTATCGGGTTATAACCTTTCTGCATAAGAGCGTCATAGATGATAGTGAGATTTTTTTTAAGTTCTTTTTCCTTGTCATCATTGACAGAAAAAGTCATCGTTTTATCATTCATTGAAAAAGCCTCCTGACGATTTGAAATGACTTCCGGAAAGCTCCGGAAGCAACGGGAAATCATGATGTTTACGGCATGAAATAAAATTTTTCCGGCAACGTTCGGAAAATACTTTTAAATGCCGGTAAAACATTAAAAAGCTATCCCATTTTATTATACAACATTTCAGGCGATATTGCAAGTATATAAAGATAATTTCTGATTTATAATGATATTTCCCTGAAATTTATATAAATTCTGTATAATATGTAATGTCCGGTGATTACCGGACATTAAGAAAATCAGTCACAGTTACAGCAACCGGTTCTCTTTACAAAGGAATTGCAGTCGGTACATTCCGGAACGGTAGGGTTTTCCTCGTGAGTACCTACACATATACAACCCAGTGAACAGTAATTTTCTGTCACCATGTTGTGCTGACATTGAGATACGGTACATTTAATGTGGTCATTTTTCTTTTTGTTATCCATGTTAAATCTCCTTTGTGATAAATTGTCAGGCTTTCATAAGCCATTAATATTATATCACCGGAAAACATGAAATATTCAGTATCATAAAATTTTATTTATACGGTTCTATGAGTGCTGAAGAACATTTTTCAACTATCTTCAGAACAGTTTCAACGCCGGAATCACAATACTTCAGATATGTATAATATCCGCCGTAAATCATATAGGTAAGAACCATTTTCCTTTCAAGAGTGGGATTATATTCCGGATATGATTTTTTTACGAGTTCAATAATACCCTTTTCAAAGAGTTCAATAAAGCGACCGCTTCTGTTGCCCTCAAAAAGTACTCTTATAAGTGGTTCATTTGCAAAGATAGCCGTAACAAGTTCCTTGGTAAAAAGCTTATTGTCCTTGAATACAGATTCAGGGTGTTCGATGTTCATAAGTGCAGACTGTATGACATCTTTTTCAAGAATTTCAGTGAGTTCATAAATATCACGGTAATGAAGATAGAAAGTTGCCTTGTTTATCTGAGCGAGTTCAGCAAGTTCCCTGATTGTTATTTTTTCAATCGGTTTCCGTGAACGTAAGTTTATAAACGCATTTATAATATTACGTTTGGTTTTTTCTACTCGTAAGTCCATAATGATTCCTCCTTAATAGATAATTTTTGACTGTAGTCTATTATGCGAC
>CAMWUB010000305.1 GCA_947177345.1 uncultured Ruminococcus sp.
ACACGCGTAAGATCGTCGGCAGCGTCAGATGTGTATAAGAGCCCGTCATAGTATTTTCTTGTTTCAATTTCAAGAAGTCTGTTTCTTTCTTGACAAGTTCCCACAAAATTTATCTGCTTTTTAAGCTCCGGAAATTTGCTGAAAGTTTCAGCAAGCCCTCTGTTCCATTCATTTGCAGTCACTATGTCAACGCCTTTGTATGAAACATTTTTTATTCCTAAAACATTTCTTGCATATTCTTCGGCTTTTGTTACGTCCTCAGCTGGAGAAAAACTGCTGTTATTATTTATTATACCATAACTTTCTAAATTGTCAACAGCTTTTTTGAAATTATCTAATTTCGGATAATTCTGCTCCCTGAAATAATCTCTGTTTTGTCCAGTCTGCCTGATAAAATCACGCATTTTTTTCTGTCGGTCTCTGACAAGAGAGTTTGCATAGTTCAAGCTGTCCTGCATGACCTGTAGAAGTTCAGGGTCATCGGCTTCCTCAACGGCGACTTCAAATGCAACCTGTTCACGTTTTGCGGAGCGGATTTCACGTTCGTAACGGCGTTGAATCTGTGAAATTTCATACTGATTATACATTTTTCCGTTGTACTCAATGTTTTTTTGTCGAGTTTTTGTAAATTTTTTTCAGAATAATTCCGTTTTGAATATCCCTCAAAGAACGGAAACCAATCATGTCGACAGTTCCAACCACCGAAACCGTCACCAGTACCGTAACCTATGTCAGATTTTGACAGATAACCCTTTCTTCCGGATAATGACACAATTTTTCCCTGCCATTGTGCGTGAGCAGGTCTTGCACCGGAATGTGCGGTAATCTCCATTAAGTCACAACCACACTCCTGAGCGTTCATAAGACCGATTTCACGGCACGTCTGACCTACTCCGGTCAGAACCGCACGCCTCACAGCGACGTCGATTCTGTCTGTATGTCCGGACGAATAAAGCACTCGCACGCCGTCCTGAGCGGTTTTCTGAACCGCCTGCCTGATAGCCTCCTGATACGAAAACGCACCACTTGTAATCTGCATATATGCCAGGCGTTTGTGTAGGCTGTCTGCGACGTGTTAGCGGTGGTCATAGTAAGATTTTTCATATCGTCGAGAGTTTTTCTGTAACCTGCCTCCAACGTTTGCCACATTGCCGGAGACTGTCGTATGTCAACCGGTTTCAGACCGTTTTCACGATAAATTCTGTTGTCAAAACGGACGGTTTCAACTCCGGCATCTTAGGACAGTAACAATAAAGAAGTTTTCAAGAAAACATTGTAAGACTGATACAGCAAACTAAATAATGGCTGAAATGACTGATGAGATTTACAACTACCGTCAGGGCAACCTACCTTTTGTGGAGTTTTCTGCTGATTGGAACAAGATTTGTATACTGTTTTAGGAATCTCTGACGGAGAAAGAATGATGATAAAGGTTTTACCTCTATTTGTTAGGGGTAAGATCTTTTTTATAATAATCTTCGTTTCGATATTGACTTTAACGGAAGGGTACGAAAAAATCAAAAGTAAAGCTCTTGATCGGCTTGCAACATAATAATTAACTTTAATGACATAACACATTATACAAGTTTTTAAAAACGCTTTTAAAGCCGTTTTTGAGGGCTTGTTTTTTTATGGGTGAAAAAATATATTCAATAATGCCAAATAGCTATGAGTGATATTTAAGTTCGTCTGAGAGCATTATGGAGCAGGCTTTAAAGTTATCTCATTCTGTTCATCGTACTCACGCAACAGACGATAAAATGTATTTGATGTCAAGTTCATTTTGTTCATAAAATCCCTTGCTGTGATTTCTTTCAACTTCCATTTCACATATAGTTGCTCGAACTTCGTCCAATCAATCGGAATAGGCTGTCTGCCCTTGTACTTGCCCTGCGACTTGGCAATCTCAATACCCTCACGCTGTAGTTGTTTCAGTAATTCTCGTTCCATAATTATTATCTCCTATTCAAGTGTATTTTTCTTTTTCTGATGCGAATAAGACCGTTGCTGACTGCGTTCACGTTTCATATACTGCTCATCAAGGTATTTTTTCACTTTTTTAGTATATTTACTTGCCGTATCACGCTTGATAACAAAGGCTTTATATTCAGTATCAAGGAAATTATACTCCGATTTCAAAGTATTAGACGTGTCAAGCAAATCAAGCATTGTCGGTGGTTTAACGTCCACATAAAACGGTTTTCGGTGTTCCTTGATGTAATCAACTGTCTTTTCATAACCTTCGATAACATCAGCATTTTTCTTTCTGAAACGGCTCTGACTCCAATCCGATTTGCTCTTGTACTCCTTGTAAATCGGTGCAATTTCATCACGATGCTTTATTTTAGAAATCAAAGTGTTAACCGCCTTGATTTCTTTTTTGAGTGATGCAAGTTCATCTGTGTGGTCATCATTGTGGTGAGCATTCCACATAAACGATTTGAGCATATTCAGTGATTCTACACCTGCCGATTCAAGTTCAGCAATCATCACATCAGCATTCTGCATACCACGAATATCTGCCCACTTATCTTCTTTCTTTTCAATCGGCTTAATTTCGGGAATTTCAGTTATGTTATGTATTCTCGTATGCAGTTTTTGGGTTTGTTCAATCTGCTCTAAAATACGTTCTGCCGTATATTCCTCGCCTAAGGTTTCGGCTCGTTTAAAACGCTCCTGTCCTTGCATACGGAATTTCAGCTTGTACTTGTTATTCGGCTTGTAAATGTACTCAATTCCGCTTTCAGTGCAGTTCCTGAAAAAATCTTTAAGGCTCTTGCTGTAATATGCGATTTCAGCGATTTTCGCACGGAGTTTCTCTTTCCACGACTTGCCCTCTTTCTGCATATCACGCTCAAAGTGGGAAATGCCCGTACTTTTCTGCTGTTCTTCGATAACAGGTAAGCCGTGTTCACGACAGATTTCATCAGAGATACTGCGGAGTTTTGCCCACGCTCTTTCGGATTTTTTCCCCTGATTTTCTTCGGTTTCAAAAGAACGATTCGTGCAGAGATTTATGTTGTTTAAAATGATGTGACAATGGATATGTTCGTGGTCGGTGTGGACGGCAAGCACATACTGATATTCGC
>CAMWUB010000306.1 GCA_947177345.1 uncultured Ruminococcus sp.
AATTTACATATAGCATAATTTCTGTTAAAAAAAACCGTATGTTTTGCACATACGGTTAAAAAATGCAGGTATTATTTTCGATTATTTCCGTGACATACGGAGGAGTTAGCACAGTGTTCGCAACTACAACCGCAGGAAGATTTACCACTTTTTTTATCTTTTATCATCTTGACGACTATCAGAATGACTATCGCAAGAAGTACAATACCAGTTATTACAGTACCCATGACATCACACTTTCACGGCTCTTTCACTGACACCGTTTTGTTTTGCGGGTCTGACGAGCATATATATCATGAATAATATAAAGGCGATTGCAACAATCAGTCCTACAGGGTGAACGTTTCCGGTAAAAAGTGAACCGAACTGGTATATTATAAGCGATACCGCATAAGCAAATCCGCATTGATAGCCTATTGCAAACCAAGTCCATTTTGCCGAGTTCATTTCACGCCTGATAGCTCCTATTGCAGCGAAACACGGAGCACACAGCAGATTGAATACGAGGAATGAAAATGCTGATACAGCGGTATAACTTGCGGATAACATCTTCCATATCTCGTCGCCATTATCGGAGAGTTCACCGCCGAAGTGGAAAAGTGTTCCGAATGTAGCAACGACGTTTTCCTTAGCGATAAGACCGGTCAGTGTAGCTACAGAGGCTTTCCAGTCACCGAAGCCGAGCGGAATGAATATCCATGCAAAGAGATTACCTATTTTTGCGAGTATCGAGTTGTCAAGGTCTTCAATCATGCCGAATGAACCGTTTTCGATACCAAAGCCCTGTAAGAACCATAATACTATAGTCGAAAGAAGTATTATAGTACCGGCTTTCTTGATAAATGACCAGCCACGTTCCCACATAGACCGCATAACATTACTGAACGTCGGCATATGGTACGCCGGAAGTTCCATTACAAACGGAGCAGGTTCACCGGAAAACATCTTAGTTTTTTTGAGGATTATTCCGGAAACTATTATAGCAAGTACGCCTATGAAATAAGCCGATACAGCTATAAGTCCGGAATTATTGAAAAATGCACCGGCGATAAGTCCAATAATGGGGAGTTTCGCACCACACGGAATAAATGTAGTAGTCATGATAGTCATACGGCGGTCACGTTCGTTTTCTATGGTACGGCTTGCCATTACCGCCGGAACTCCGCAACCTGTTCCGATAAGCATAGGTATGAACGATTTGCCGGAAAGTCCGAACTTGCGGAAAATTCTGTCCATGATAAAGGCAATACGTGCCATATATCCGCACGCTTCGAGGAACGCAAGGAAGATAAACAATACAAGCATCTGCGGTACGAAACCAAGTACAGCCCCGACACCGCCTACTATACCGTCTACTATCAGACTTTGCAACCAACCGGCACAGTTTATATTTTCGAGGAATCCGCTGACAGCATCAGGAATAAGTTCACCGAAAAGTACGTCATTAGTCCAGTCGGTACACCATGACCCCACTGTTGTTATAGATACGTAATATACTATGAACATTATCACCGCAAATATCGGCAATGCAAGAAATCTGTTTGTAACAATCTGGTCTATCTTGTCAGAAGTAGTCATACCGCCCTTGTTTTTCTTTTTACAACATTCTTTCATTACTTCCGCTATGTAAACGTAACGTTCATTTGTTATGATACTTTCTGAATCGTCGTCCATTTCTGTCTCGGCGGATTGTATATCATTTTCGATATGCTGACGTATTTCTTCCGGAATATTGAGTTTTTCAAGTACTTTTTCGTCACGCTCGAAAATTTTTATAGCGTACCAGCGTTGTTGTTCGTCGGGATAGTCATGTAGTACCGCTTCTTCGATATGTGCTATAGCGTGTTCGGCACAACCACTGAAGCTATGTTGCGGAACGTTTCTCTTACCGGACTTTGCAACCTGTACAGCGATTTCTGTAGCCTTTTCAATACCGGTATTCTTAAGGGCGGAAATCTCTACTACCTTACAGCCTAACTTTTCGGCGAGAACGTCAGTTTTAATGATGTCACCGTTTTTCCTTACAACGTCCATCATGTTAATCGCAATGACTACCGGTATACCGATTTCGATAAGCTGTGTTGTGAGGTATAGATTTCTTTCAAGGTTTGTACCGTCTATTATGTTGAGAATTGCATCAGGTCTTTCGTCTATGAGATAGTTACGGGCGACGACTTCTTCCAGAGTATAAGGTGAAAGTGAATAAATACCAGGTAAGTCAGTTATTATGACATCTTTCTGACCTTTCAGCCGTCCCTCTTTCTTTTCGACGGTTACGCCTGGCCAGTTTCCGACGAACTGGTTAGACCCTGTAAGAGCGTTGAAAAGGGTAGTTTTTCCGCAGTTAGGATTTCCTGCGAGTGCTATTTTTATATCCATATACAAATCCTTTCTATTAGCTTATACTAACTTGATTTCAAAAAAATTATAAAACTTCAATCATTTCAGCGTCTGCTTTTCTGAGAGAGAGTTCATAGCCTCTTACCGTCACTTCGATAGGGTCGCCAAGGGGTGCAACCTTGCGGACATGAACTTCAGTACCTTTAGTGATACCCATATCCATTATACGTCTTTTTATAGCACCCACGCCGGTTATTTTCTGAACGGTCACGGTCTGACCTACTTTAACATCTTTAAGTGTCATAAAAAATCAACTCCTATATCATAATTTTCATAGCCATTTCACGACTTACTGCTACTCTTGAATCCTTTACGTTTACTATAAGATTTCCAGAAATTTCGCTTATGATTGTAACCGTTCCTCCTACCACAAAGCCAAGACTTTCAAGAAATTTTTTTGTTTCCGGATTTCCGCCGACTTTTTTTATTATATTTTCCTCACCTGTACCTGCCATAGTCAAAGGCATATGTAAGCACCTCCTTATAGTTAGTATTCAGTAACAATATATTAACACTAACTGTAAAAAATGTCAATAGTACGGAATTATTTTCGGAAATATCTACAATAATACAAGCTATTTTCTGTTGATAATTATTGATTATGAATTAAAAATGGGAGTGGACATTTAGTACTTGTTCTCATAGGAAAAATATGTTATAATAGAAATATGAAAGAAGAA
>CAMWUB010000307.1 GCA_947177345.1 uncultured Ruminococcus sp.
TTATTTTTTTTTTTTTAAATATAATAAAATTTGAATAAAAAAATTTAATTTTTTTTTATTTACTTATTTTTTTTTTTTTTTTTTTTTTTTTTTTGCATAGGTATTGACTTTTTCTGAACAATGTGTTATAATAATCATAACAGGATAACCATTCCTGAAATTTATAAATGAGGTGATATTTTTATGAACAAACACGTTAAAGTAGTAGCCGGTGTGCTTGCACTTACACTTGTTTTTTCAGGTGGTATAGCAATCGGCAGAAATAATATTTCCGTTACCGCACCTGTAACAGCAAGTGCTTATCAATCGTATACATACGGCGATTTTGATTACACCTTGTTGGACGGCGACGAAGTTATGATAATCGCCTGCGACAGAGACATAAAAGAGGCTGTTATACCGGCAGAAATAGACGGCAAACCTGTTACTTGTATTCAGACAAACGCCTTTTTAGACCGCACAAATCTTGAAAGCGTTGTTATTCCTGACAGTGTTAAGACTATCGCTTATGAGGCTTTCGAGGGCTGTACAAATCTTAAATCTGTAACTATTCCCGACAGTGTTATAAGTATTTCGGCAAGAGTTTTCCAGAACTGTAAATCACTTGAATCCGTAACTTTAAGTAAAAATGCTACATCAATCGGTGAAGGTGCGTTTAATGGCTGTGAGGCACTTACTTCAATTACAATTCCGGACAGTGTTAAAAGTATCGGTCATATGGCTTTCAGAGACTGTACAAATCTTTCAGATATTACACTTCCGGAAAATCTTATAAGATTCGGTATGATGTCTTTTGATGGTACTCCGTGGCTTGAAGCTAAAAAAGCAGAAAATCAGATTGTTGTTGTCAATAACGCAATTATTGATGCTATCGATTGCAGGGGTGATGTTGTAATTCCTGATGGCATAGTAGCTATAAGTGGTTCAGGTTTTGCTAATGCACGTATTACTTCAATTACTCTTCCCGAAAGTGTAACTGAAATCGGTGACTATACTTTCTATGGCTGTTATTACCTCAAGGAGATTACCCTTCCCGAAAGTGTGACATATATCGGTGAATCAGCTTTTGCTGACTGTATAAGATTTGGACTTATAACTATAATGAATCCTGATTGTTCTATATACGACAGCAACCGTACTATTGAACGTGGTCTTATAAATGCTCCGGAAAACTCCAAAGCACAGGAATACGCTGAAAAATATGACCATACATTTATTAAACTCGGCGAGACAATCCCTGAACTTCCGGAATATCCCGAACCTATCAAAAAAGGCGACATAAATGAAGACGGCTACATTGACCCTATTGACGCTTCCATTATTTTAAGTTATTATGCATATACTTCCACTACTGAAGATAAACCTGTAATGACCCTTGATGAATTTATGAACAGTGACCTGTTCTGATATATATTTCCCCCTGACTTTAAACGGTCAGGGGATTTTTTTATAGTTTTGTGTATTATATTACATTGACATTTTCCATTTTATGTGATAAAATCATCTGGGATTAAAATTTATGGAGGGATTATCTATGAAAAATTCAAACAGCATTATTGCAGGGGTTATGGCATTAATGCTTGTTTTCGGAGCAGGTATTGTACTTGTGAATACAAGGTTTACTGTTCCGGAAGAAAACGTTATCGCAACATCTGCTGAAACACTTCAGTATGGTTCTCTTACCTATGAGGTGGAGGACAATGACACCATAACAATAACCGGTTTTGATGATTCTGTAACAGAAGTCGAGATACCGGCAGAAATTGACGGAAAACCGGTAACGTCTATCGGATATGGTGCATTTAAAAGCAAGAAACTTACAGATATAACATTGCCTGACGGTCTTATAAGTATAAGTTTTCATGCGTTCTATGATTGCAAATATCTTGGTTCTATATCAATTCCGGACAGTGTTATTGAACTCGGTGGTGCTTGTTTTTATAATTGTACAGCTTTACAGTCTGTTAAACTTTCAAACCGTTTAACAGAGTTACAGGGGTTTGGTAGTTGTACAAGTCTTACAGAAATAACAATACCGGCAAGTGTAAGGTCTATAGGAATGTCCGCATTCAGTAGCTGTACAAGTCTTAATACAGTAACAATGTTAGACGGCGTAACAAGTATAGGTAATCAGGCTTTCGATAGTTGTAAATCTCTTAAAACGATAAAATTTCCTGATACTTTAACAACTATAGATGCTTATGCTTTTCGTGGCTGTATTTCACTTGAATCTGTAACAGTTCCGGAAAGTGTTGTAACTATAGGTAGCGATTCATTTTATAATTGTAAAGGTCTTAAAGAAATAACAATACTTAATTCTGCCTGTGATATTGGTACTGTTACCGCTATAACAAATGAATACAGCAGTTATTCCGGCGTTATATACGGCGAAGAGGGTTCAACCGCACAGGCATACGCCGAAAAAAATAACTATACATTCCAGTCAATCAGTTCAAAAGCCAGAAAGGGCGATATGAACAGCGACGGCGAGATAAATTCCGTTGACAGTTCTATAATTCTCGGCTATTATGCATATCTTTCAACAAAGCCGGAAGATGAAGTCGCAATGGATATTGACGAATATCAGGCAACACAACAATAAATATTCCCCCCTGACCGTTCAGGTCAGGGGGTTTTTATATTTGACTTTTTCCATATTTTATGATATAATTATACATATTCTTACGGAGGTAGTTTATATGAAAAAAATTAAAACAATTGCAGGGGTGCTTGCACTTATTGTTGCATTTTCCGGCGGAGTGATTGCAGAAAGAGAGAATATTTCCATTACCGCACCTATCACGGCAAGTGCATATGAAGTATATGGGGCATTCAGATATGCAATAGAATATGGTGAAGTTGTCATAAAGGATTTTGACAAAAGTACAAGAGATGTTGTTATTCCGTCTGAAATAGAGGGTCTGCCTGTTACAAGTATAGGTGGTGTAGCTTTTTATGATTGCAGTGGCATTACATCAGTTACAATACCTGACAGCGTTACAAGTATAGGCGAAGGTGCTTTTAGTGGTTGCAGTGGTCTTAC
>CAMWUB010000308.1 GCA_947177345.1 uncultured Ruminococcus sp.
TATTTATTATACAGATATAATTCAGGAGGTTTTTTACATGAAACATATTAAAAAATTACCGGCGTTTATTCTTTCGGCGGTAATGATTCAGAGTATAATTCCGGTTGCTGTATCGGCGGAAAATAAACTTTCAGAAGATACTTTAAATTTCTATAACTACTGGAAACAGAAATATTTTGTTCAGGATAACTATGTCACGGACGAAACGCAATATTATGTATACTACGCTGAGGAAAAATATAATGGTGGTAATAATTCCGTCGCCGTTACTGTTTCGGAGGCACACGGTTACGGTATGCTTATTACCGCAAGTATGGCTGATTACGATGACAACGCCAAGGATTATTTCGACGGAATGTACCGTTATTTCAAGGCACACCCAAGCGATATAGGAAAAAATCTGATGTCATGGCAACAGTGCGATAACGGAACAGCACTCATTGACGGTGCGGAAGAAGGCAGTATGACCGGTGGGGCATGCGATTCCGCTACAGATGGCGATATGGATATTGCCTATGCTCTTCTTATGGCGGATTCCGTATGGGGTAGCGACGGCGATATTGATTACTATTCCGAAGCTCTTGCGGTCATTGACGACATCATGAAATATGACATAAATCACGAATACTGGACTATAAACCTCGGTGACTGGGTTTCTGAATGCGACAAGACGGAAAATTATTATTCCGCTACAAGATGTTCTGATTTTATCGTACAGTATCTTCCGATATTTGCGGAGGTCTCCGGAGATGACAACTGGCTGAAAGTCTATGAAACTACATACGGAATAATCAACGGAATTGTAGGAAAATACAATACCGGTATATTACCCGATTTTGTTATCCGTGATAAGTCCGGTGAATATGTACCTGCTCCGGCTGATTTTCTTGAAAGCGAAAACGACGGAAATTATTACTATAACAGTTGTCGTGTTCCATGGCGTATAAGTATGGATTATCTTATAAATGGTAATAAAGATTCGTTTTCTTTTGCGGAATCAATAGACAATTTCATGATGTCTACTACCAAAGGCGACCCGTGGGAAGTATTAGCCGGATATACTCCGGACGGAAAAGCTATCGAGGATTACAATGATTTATGTTTTGTCGCTCCTTTGCTGATTTCCGCAAAATGTGGTAAAAATACTCAATGGCATGATGATATACGTGAAGTTCTGATTGATTACGGTGAAGATGTCTATTATGGAGATACTATAAAAATGTTATGCCTTATCGTCGATGATGACGGCTGGATAGTTCCGGAAAAGTCAGAAAAATCAGTAAAATGCGATGTCAACAAGGACGGCAAATTTGATGTTGCTGACCTCGTTACAATGCAGAAGTTTCTTTTATACGGCGAAAATATACCTGACTGGAAAGCCGGTGATTTAACAGGAGATTCTGTAATTGATATATTTGACCTCTGTGCAATGAGATGCGAAATTATTAAAAACATGAAATAACAAAAAAGCTCTTGTGGGATTTTTTAAAATCTTACAAGAGCTTTTTCCTGATTGATTTTTTGTGTTTTGCGTGTTAAATTATTATACCTGATTGTTTCTGAAAATATCAATAGGCTTTCCGGAAACAGTTTTCCATACTATCCAGCCATTAACTGATGTTCCGAGTATAAATAATCCTGCTTTTGACGGTGAATTAAATTCTTTATCTTCCATTAAAATATTATCCTGAATTATTGCTGTACGTCGTGATTCCGGAACTTTTATGTCCGGATTTGAAATCGGTACACATATACTTCCTTTCAGAACAATAAAGCGTCCGTTTTCGACTTTCATTTCAGCTGTAACTTTTCCGAATCCTTTTTTATTGACATTCAGATAGTAAATACCATCCGGAACTCCTTTTATTTGTCTGTTTTCCGTAGCATCTGCGAAAATGTGTTCTTTTGTTTCGTTTTCGGGATATATCTGTTTACCCTCAAATGATGTAAGCAACTGAATTACAAGATTTATATCTGTCGCAAAAAGTTCCGAATTTTGCAGACGGCTTTTATCAAAAAGATTATGGAGCAGGATTTCTTTTTCGTCGTATTCCTCTACCTCTATCGCAAAACGTCTTTTCAAGCCGACAACGTTATTATATCCGTTACGCTCCAGACTGTACATACGTTGTTCAAAATTATCAGATGATGTTTTCCCGATTTTTATTAAACCAGGAACTACAGTTTCCATTATGTAAATGATTCCTCTTGACATTTTAAAGCTCCTTTTGATTTTTTGTCATTAAAACTATACATTCAACGTGTCGTGTACGTGGGAACAAATCCGCACCACATACTTTTTCCACTTTGTAACCAAGTTCATTGAAAATTTTAGAATCTCTCGAAGCAGTTGCCGGATTACATGAAATCATGACTATTTTTTCCGGTTCAGCCTCCGCAATAGTCCGGACAGTTTCAGGTGTACAGCCTTTGCGAGGTGGGTCAATGATAATTATATCCGGATTTATATTCAGTCCCCTGAAAACTTTTCCGGCATCACCGCAATGGAAATCAGCATTTTCTATATTGTTGACAAGTGCATTTTTACGGGCATTTCCGATAGCCTCCGGAATAATTTCAACACCGATTACTTTTTTTACGCTGTCTGCCATGGAAAGTCCTATAGTACCTGCTCCGCAATATAAATCAGCTATTATGTCTTCCGGCAACGGTGAGGCAAATTCAAGAGCTTTTCTGTATATCTTCTCTGCCTGAACCGTATTCACCTGATAAAACGACATCGGCGAAATTTCAATTTTATTTCCGCACATAATATCTGAAATGGTATCGCTTCCGGCAAGTGTGACACATTTTTTTCCCATGATAACGTTAGTTTTTTCCGGATTTATATTCATTACTATACTTTTTATATCCGGAAATTTTTCCGTAATATTCCGACACATACCGGCAAGCTGTCGTGATATGTCTTTCCGCACAACAAGGCAAAGCATTATATCACCTGAATACGTACATTGCAGTATATAAATATGTCGTATTATTCCGGTGTGGGTAGTCTCTGAATAAACTGATATTATATGTGAAT
>CAMWUB010000309.1 GCA_947177345.1 uncultured Ruminococcus sp.
TCGGACAGCCTATTGATAAGAAAGTAAATCAGATAAAAAATATCTATCGGGAAATGAATCCGGATATAAACATAAAAGCATCTGCCGTGACCGGTTACGGTGAAGACCTAATAAAATCAGGACTTTCCATAGATTTCGGAATAGTTGAGACAGTAGCACATTTCAAGGCAGCATCTTATTTCTGCCCTGACGTAGATTTCATAATAGATATAGGCGGACAGGATATAAAATGTTTCCGGATAAAGAATCATAGTATCGACAGTATCATGTTAAATGAAGCCTGCTCATCAGGTTGCGGTTCGTTCATACAGACGTTTGCCATGGCACTCGGATATGATATTTCCGAATTTTCACAGCTCGGACTTTTTGCGGAACACCCTGTTGATTTAGGGTCAAGATGTACCGTTTTTATGAACAGCTCTGTTAAACAGGCTCAGAAAGACGGTGCAACCGTTGAAGACATATCCGCCGGACTTTCCATGTCGATAATAAAGAATGCCATATATAAAGTTATCCGTGCGAACTCACCCGACGAACTGGGCAAAAATATAGTAGTACAGGGAGGAACTTTCCTGAATGATGCGGTACTCCGTTCTTTCGAGATTGAAACAGGCAGAAACGTTATAAGACCGGCAATTTCCGGACTTATGGGAGCTTTCGGCTGTGCTTTATACGCCAAGGAAAAACAGACCGCTGAAAAATCTTCCTTGATTTCACGGACAGCTATCAAGAAGTTTTCGTATAAATCAAAGTCTACACAGTGCCGAGGTTGTACCGCACACTGTCAGCTTGATATTATAAACTTCGGTGGCGGAAGACGTTTCATATCTGGTAACAGATGCGAAAAGGGTGCAGGAAATCCGAATAAAAATACAGTTCCTGATTTATTTGAATATAAATACGACAGCATTATAAATACGGTGAAGAAACATCAGCCGAAATATCCGGTAGGAACGGTAGGTTTTCCGCTTGCACTGGGATTCTATGAACAGTTACCGTTCTGGCATATGCTTTTTACGGAATTAGGCTTCCGTACAGTAGTTTCCGACGAAAGTTCAAGAAGTATGTATTATCTCGGGCAGCATACAATCCCGTCTGATACCGTATGTTATCCGGCGAAACTCACACACGGACACATTGAAAATCTTCTGGACAAAAATGTTGATTTTATTTTCTATCCGTGCATGAGCTACAATATCGACGAAGGACACAGCGATAATCATTTCAATTGTCCGGTAGTGGCGTATTATCCGGAATTGTTGCTGGCTAATAATTCACGACTTAACGAAAATAATTTCATACACCCATATATAGACCTTAATGTAAAGAAAAATCTTGAAAAAGTACTGAAGAAAAGTCTTAAAGGATATAACCTCAGATGTCGTATTCCGGTAGCTGTTGAAAAGGCATATAAAGCTATGGAGCGTCACAGACGTAGTATAGCTATACAGGCAGAAAAAATAATCCGGCAGGCAAGAGCCGAAAAACGTAATATAATAGTAGTCGCCGGAAGACCTTATCATATCGACAAAGAAATAAATCACGGAATAAATAAACTTATAAAAAGTCTTGGCATGGCGGTAATTACAGAAGACAGTATTTCTGCACTCGGTGAAACTCCGCACCTTGATGTTCTTAATCAGTGGACTTATCATTCACGGCTTTATCGTTCAGCGGAATACGTCACAAGACAGCCGGATATGCAGTTAATACAGCTTGTATCTTTCGGATGTGGCATAGATGCTGTGACCGGTGATGAAGTGCGTAAGATTCTCGAAAGTAAGGGCAAATTATATACACAACTCAAAATAGACGAAATAAATAATTTAGGTGCGGTACGCATAAGGCTGAGAAGTCTTGTAACTGCTATGGAAAAATAACAGGAGGTGTAATATTATGTCAGCAAAATTCACGGAAGATATGATAAAAACCCATACTATACTTGTACCGGATATGCTCCCGATACATTTTAACCTGATTATAAGCATTTTTGAGGCTGAAGGCTATCATATGGAACTTCTCCGGAATGATTCACGGGCAGTAGTAGATGAGGGTCTTAAAAACGTCCATAATGATGCCTGTTATCCGGCATTGTTAGTTATAGGTCAGTTTATGGACGCTCTGAAAAGCGGTAAATATGACCCTGACAAAACTGCACTCATGATTACGCAGACCGGCGGAGGTTGCAGAGCTTCAAACTATATACATCTTTTAAGAAAAGCTGTAGACAAAAATTTTCCGCAAGTACCGGTAGTATCATTGAACTTCAGCGGACTCGAAAAGGATACCGCATTTAAAATAACTGCCGGAATGTTTCTTAAAATGATATACGCTGTAATGTACGGTGACTTACTCATGACTTGTTACAATAAATGCCAGACTTATGAAATAAATAAGGGAGATGCTGAAAAAGTTCTTTCCAAATGGGAAAAACGTATAGGAAATATGTTCC
This sequence comes from uncultured Ruminococcus sp., assembly GCA_947177345.1. Classification (GTDB taxonomy): domain Bacteria; phylum Bacillota; class Clostridia; order Oscillospirales; family Ruminococcaceae; genus Ruminococcus. Next base: position 2,453 of record CAMWUB010000309.1, read on the forward strand.
GTAAGAACAGTAAATTTTTTCTTAAACTCGAAAGGATAAGTACGGATATTCTCGACGATTTCGGAAAAATACCGTTAAGTAATGATAAAAAAATACGTGTAGGGATAGTCGGGGAAATATATGTCAAATACTCACCGCTTGCAAATAATCATCTTGAGGATTTCCTTATTTCAGAGGGTTGCGAACCTATTGTACCTGCTCTTCTTGACTTTGTAATGTATTGTGCTTCCTCAACTTTCAATGATGCAAAAATATATGACAATAAGAACATAAATTCAGGAATTTACTATATAGGCTATGAAGTGATGTATCATTTTCAGAAAAAACTGATAGCGATTATGAAAAAACACGGAAAATTTGAACCGTTCCATGATTTTGAACATCTCCGGAAACTCGCCGATAAATACATAAATCAGGGTGTTGTGATGGGTGAGGGCTGGTTAATACCGGCAGAAATGGGTGCATTAGCACAATCCGGTGTTAAAAATATAATATGTGCTCAGCCTTTCGGATGTCTGCCGAATCATATTGTTGCAAAAGGTATGTCAAGAGCCATAAAACAGGATAATCCGGAAGCTAATATTG
>CAMWUB010000310.1 GCA_947177345.1 uncultured Ruminococcus sp.
AAGTTACATATCGAACATATTTATTTTTGCTGTAAATCCGGCAGATTGGAGAATTATATGGAATATCTCGAAAACAGGGAGCTTTCATGGCTTAAATTTAACAAGCGTGTTCTTGAAGAGGCTTCCGACAAAAATAATCCCTTACTTGAAAGACTTTCATTTTCGGCTATATATCAGAGTAATCTTGATGAATTTTTCATGGTACGTGTAGGGTCTATAACTGATGCCGAAAAATCCGGCAGTAATAAAAAAGACAGTAAATCCGGTATGAATCCGTCACAACAGCTTGACGCTATTTTCACCTCTGTAAGACGTTTACAGCCTGTAGTTGAAGATACATACAGAAAAACTATGTCTGAACTTGCTTCATATGGTTTTGAACACGTTTCATTTAATAACGCTACCAGTGATGAGAAAATTTTTCTTGAATTATATTTCAAACGTGAAATAAAACCTTTTATTTCCGGACTTGTTGTGAATAATTCGTTACCTTTTCCGTTCCTGAAAAACAAGGAATTATATGTAGCGGTTCAGCTGAACGTTAAAAAAGGCGTATCAATAGGCATTATCCCGATAGGTCACGAACATAGCGAAAGAATTATACCACTCGGAGCAGGTGGAAAACGTTTCATACTTGAAGAGGAAGTTGTTTTACATTTTGCACATCTGCTTTTTAAAGGGTATAAGGTACTCGACAGGGCTATAATACGAGTAACACGAAACGCTGATATTATGGTATCCGGTAAGGGTGTGGAATTTCGTGACCGTATGGAAGAACTCGTCGACAAAAGAAAACGACTCGCACCGGTAAGGCTCGAAATATCCGACGATTTCAGCAGGGATGCTCTTGACTACATCTGCAAGAAACTTAAACTGAAAAATGTACGTGTTTTCACATCGAGAATACCTCTTGACTTGTCGTATCTGTTTCAGTTGCAGGAACTCGACGAAAATCCGGCACTTCATTACGTACAGCGTATGCCAAGAAAACCGGTCATTCTTGCCGATAACCGTTCTGTATTCTCGCAGGTAAAGCAGAAAGATATGATATTAAGTTATCCGTTTGAATCAATTAATATGTCATTTATACGTCTTCTTCAGGAGTGTGCCGTTGACCCTAAAGTAACATCTATAAAAATAACGCTTTACCGCCTTGCAAAAGGCAGTAAAGTTATTGACGCTCTCTGTACCGCCTCCGAAAACGGCAAGGAAGTTTTTGTCATGATTGAACTCAGAGCAAGGTTCGACGAGGCAAATAATATTGAATGGTCTAAAGTTCTCCAGAAATCCGGCGTGAAAGTTATTTACGGTATGAGGGATTACAAGACACATTCAAAACTTCTGCTCATAAAAAGGAAGTCCACCGGTAATAATTTTGACTATCTCACGCAGATAGGTACAGGCAATTATAATGAAAAAACTTCTACACTTTATACAGACCTTATGTTCCTTACCACGAATAGAGAAATAGCTGAAGATGCCGAAAAAGTTTTTGACTGTCTCAGTAATGGAAATGTCGTCGAGGAAACAAACAAACTACTTGTTGCACCGTTGTGTTTAAGAAATAAAATTCTTGCAATGATGGACGAACAGATTAATATTTCCCGTAACGGCGGGCAAGGTTACATAGGTGCGAAAATAAACGCCCTCTGTGACGGTACTATAATGAAAAAACTTGTTGAGGCTTCGCAGGCAGGTGTTAAAATTGAACTCGTTGTACGTGGTATATGTTGTCTGATTCCGAATGTTGCCGGATATACCGAAAATATAACAGTCCGTAGCATTGTGGGACGTTTTCTGGAGCATAGCAGAATATATATATTCGGTGACGAATCAACCGGACAGAAAATTTATATCGGTTCAGCAGATTATATGTCAAGAAATACTATCAGACGTGTTGAAGTCGCTACACCTATAGAAAACGATAAGCTGAAAAAACGTCTGTGGGATATGTTCCGCACTCTTATGTCAGATAACGTCAAGGCTCGAATCATGCAGAATGACGGTACATACGTACACGCTGTTCCGGCAGAAAACGAGGAAATTATAAACGCTCAGGAATTTTTCTATGAGCAGGCATATAAGAGTATCGACGACAAACAGAAACGTCAGGAACAGTTACGTATAAACCGTGAAAATTCCTCAAAAAAGAAACCTGCTCTGAAAAAAAGGAAAACTATTGAAAAAATCTGAAATCCGTAATATAATCGGAAAATATTTTCTTTAAGGATTAATATAATATGATTGGTTACTATAACTATACAGTTATTCTTACATATATAGGTCTTGTATCGTCATTGCTGGGAATGTTTTTCGCTATGGGTATAAACGGCAGTATCAGACCGGAATACGCTATAGCTTGCCTGATGATTTCCGGCTTGTGCGATATGTTCGATGGTAAAGTAGCACGTACAAAAAAAGACCGTACCGAAAGTGAAAAAAAGTTCGGTATACAGATAGATTCGCTTTGTGATGCCATATGTTTCGGAGTTCTGCCGACTGTGATAGGCTATTCAGTGGGTATGCATAAGTGGTATGATGTTCCTATATTATTGATTTTTCCGCTATGTGCCGTGATAAGACTTGCATATTTCAACGTGAACGAGGAGGAACGCCAGAAAAATACTACAGATGTCCGGAAAGTCTATGAGGGTCTTCCGGTAACGAGTGTGGCACTGATTCTGCCGGTTGTATATGCATTTCATAAAGAAATAAGTTCGGAATGGTTTCCGACTGTCTACGGAACTACACTTCTTCTGATAGCGGTTGCTTTTATAACGCCGTTCAGACTAAAAAAGCCTACCATGAAAACTATGCTGATATTTATAGTATTAGGTGCGTTTGAACTTGCATTCATGCTTTACAAAACAAAGATGAGATAAAAAAATTTTGCAGGTGGTGTGTTAATTTTTTTGCGTTTCGCCTGTGAAAACTCAAAAGCCGTATACATTTTACTGTATACGGCTTTTTACATTATTCTTTTACGTAAACGGCAGTTATTTCCGAAATATACGCCCTGTGATATGGGTCTG
>CAMWUB010000311.1 GCA_947177345.1 uncultured Ruminococcus sp.
CATATATTCTGATTTATCAATAGAATTTTAATATTTTTAATTATTTTTAGTGACAAAATAATGACACAAAAATAATTGTAAGAAAGTATTTTCCAAATAATTTTTAATTATATGTATAAATAGCCATTCTTTTTTCAACTCTTTGCAGTTGCCTGTTCCAAGTTTTCTCTGTCTGCTGTTTCAGAAAATCACATAAAGGTGTTAAATCCTGCTCTATGTCCCACGATTCCAAAGCATCGTAATAATCCGTACGGTCTTCCTCGTGAATGATAGCAGGTGGGTGATTATTAGAAACAAAAAAGTAGTTCATTGCAAGTCTGCCGGTTCTGCCGTTTCCGTCTGCAAAAGGGTGAACACTTTCAAACTTGGCATGAAAATATGCACCTGTTTTTAAAGTATCTTCAGTATTTTGAAGTTCGGTCAGAAGTCTTTTTATTTCTTTGTGAACATATTCCGGTAAAGCTCCTGTTTCTTTTCTGCCTGTAACATAATCATGCTTTTTATATTCTCCTGAACGTTCTCCAATCTGACATCTTCGGGTATCATAAGTATTTTTTGTAAGGCAATACTGTAATTCTTTTATAAATTCTTCATCAAGTTGACGTTTGCCGTTAAACGCTGTCAGAAACAGTTCATGGGCATCTTTCGCATTCCGGATTTCAAATAATGTACGCAGACTGCCTGTATAGGATATTACCCTGTCATGCTCAAAAATTTCTCTGGTGTCATGATAAGTAATGTCCGGATTTTCGATTTTACACGAATGATAATCAAACAATATACTGTATGCATTCAGTGCTTCAGACAATTCGGCATCTGTAGTAATATTCTTCTTCTGCCATAATGCAACCGCTTTATTGTATTTTGTCATAACAATTTTTACCTGTTAAATATAATTTATCTGCTGTATTCTTCTTTTGAAAAATCGCCGTACTGGGTCATTGCAAAAGCCTCTTCAAGACAGTCATACCAGTATGTATAGCCATATTCATACCCTAATGATTCCCTGTTTTCTGCATAAGTATCGGTCACAGCATCAATGAAACCTTCATTTGAAGCTGCACCTGTGGGAAGTTCACCGTTTTCAATCATTGAACTGATTTCACTTTTTACATCTTCCTTCAGAATAATTTTATCATATTCCTTTCTGATTTGTTCCAGTTCGTCAAAACTAATATTTATTGTACTTTCTCCGTCATTGATTTGAACCTGTCTGTTTTTTGTGTTAAAATCATATTCTGCCATAGCCATTCTCCATTCTTCTGTTTATTATATTTTTTATAATTTAATTTTCTCCATTACTTCAGCAATATTATCTCGAATACAAAGTTCTGCCATACTGTCAGCCTGTGTCGCATCACGGTTTAAAATAATCAGATGTCTGCCATGAAAATATCTTAAAAATCCGGCAGCCGGATAGACATTCAGAGACGTTCCGCCGATAATCAGCACATCTGCGTCTGCAATAGCCTTTACAGCCTGTTCAACGGTTTTATCCGGCAGGGATTCTTCATAGAGTACAACATCAGGCTTTACAATTCCACCACAGTCACAGCGTGGAATATTTTCTGATTCTAAAATAAATCTTACATCAAAAGCCTTGCCACAGTGCATACAGTAATTCCTATGCACACTGCCATGTAATTCATATACTTTCTGACTTCCTGCAAGCTGGTGCAAGCCGTCAATATTCTGTGTGACAACTGCTGAAAGAATACCTTTTTCTTCAAGTTCTGCAAGTTTCAGATGTGCATTATTCGGCTCTGCATTGAGATAGAGCATTTTATCACGGTAGAAATCAAAAAATTTTTCTGTATGTTTTAGAAAATAGCTGTGACTTAAAATCTGCTCCGGCGGTACATCATATTTCAGATGATATAAGCCGTCCACGCTTCTGAAATCAGGTATACCGCTTTCTGTGGAAACACCTGCTCCACCAAAGAATACTGCCTGTTTTGCATTTATAATAATCTCCTGTAATTTTTCCAGTTTATTTAAATCCATAACTGTTCAATCCTTTTCTACTTTCGATTTTTTATATTTTTAATACTGTTCCACTGAATTATAAATATTTTAATATTAGTTCACGCTGTTCAGCATATTCAGGATTTTCATATAATTCAATTGCTTCTTTTATTACATTATTGTCTATACCTTTTAGCCAATCAGGTATTTTATCGAATTTGTTTAGCTTTAAGAATAATAATTCCTTTGGCAAACAACAAAGCATTTCTAATAAATATTCGTGTTCTGACATTTTTTCTCCTTATTTCATTTTTCTGCAAATCAACATTTCTGAGTGCTTCCAGAATACTGCTCATATCGTAGTCACTCTCTTTCTGTTTCTTTATCGTATACAGTCTGCTCACAAACCATTTCATCAATCGTTTCACACAGCAGCAAACTCATACTATTCAAATCCTGTGAACCAGAATAGAAAGCATCGCACACTTCATCAAGAAAACTCTCAGCATTCAGAACAGCATCAAGCTGTCTGTTACTGAAACTATCATCTGAAAAATGTGTAAAGATTTCTGCTGCTTCTTCTTTTATGACAGTTTCAAAGGAATGTCCATAAATTTCTTCAGGACTTTTTAAAAGAAGATTTTCTTTATACATGAACAGTTCTTCATGTACTTTGTCAACTGCCTGTTCATATTTGCTCATTATATCACCTTTCCATTCTTGATTTGTTCTGTTTTTTGTCGTATTCTCTGTTTTTGGGAAACAAAATAATCATAAGTATCTGTAATGTAATCTTCGAGCAGTAAGGAGTTCAAACGTTTTCCGTGTTTCTTCAGAAGCGTACATTACAGAATTGACAATTTTATCTCTTTCCGGCATACTATCATTCAGAACACGACAGCACAAACTTTGATTTAAAATTTCTTCTGTGAACAGATTTCCCCTGTTCATATCAATTCTTGGGATTCCGGAAGCTATCAGGCTCATATTATAATCAAAATACGGTGCTAACCCTGTTATTTACCTGTTCTGCTGTCACGGAGTATGCCGACATTCTGATTATG
>CAMWUB010000312.1 GCA_947177345.1 uncultured Ruminococcus sp.
CAATATATAGCTGTAAATTATTGATTACTGATTATTATAACATAGTGATATGGCGAAATCTGACATATCAGGAAAGATAATTTTGTATTATACCGTTTTTTTATGTACATTCATGTATAATTATAAATTATCAATATATTCTTTTATAATGCGGTCTGCATTACGGTACTGTTCATGAAATTCACGGGCGGAAATACGCATAGCACCGTTACCGAGAATAATAGCCTGCTCCAGACCGTCGGAAGTGGCAACACGTACCCTGTTATTCTTTGAGAGTTCGTGCGATACCTTTTCTATATATGAATCAGCCGTTTCAGCCTCATTTGTATAGACGATATTTATATTACAATATTTTTCAACTTCCCTGTGTTTGCCCTTTACCCTGTAAGCATCGAATACAAGAATCAGTTCATAACCGGTAACGCCCTGATAATTGCACATCATGTTTATTAACTGTGAACGTGCTGTATCAAGATTCGTTTCGGCGATGGTCTTTAATTCGTCCCACGAAAATATTATATTATAACCGTCAATGAGCAGGTAATTTTTTCCGGTAAAATTATAATTTTTTGGTGTTTCGTGCTTTACAGGGACAGCTTTTGTTTTCTTGAAAGCCCTGTACGGTTCACGGTTTATTTTTCCGTAAGTTCTCTCAAAGATTTCCCGAAGTTCGTCGTCAGAAACAGCAGACCGTATAAAATGCCGTGCGTTTTCCCTGTAAGTCTCCTGTACTTCTGAACGCTCTTCCAGTACTGACGGCAAGTGCATATATTCCGGAACTTCATTCCACCGGACATTATAACCTGCTCCGTGTTTACAGAATACCGAATCTGCGGAATTTTCAATATCTGCATCACAGTCATAATTTATCGCCTGTATTACTTCGTCAGCGTTATGACATTCTTTATACTCACCGGCGGTACATATAAGTCTGCCCTTACCATGTGTATAGCTGATAACTTCTGTCTGATAGCCGTTCAGCTCTGAAACAGGTGCAGTACCTCTTATAACCGACATATCACCCATAGTTTCAGGTGGCTGGAAGTCTCCGCACATACGCTGTAAATCTGTTATGGCACGTCCGGTATTTTCCGAGGGTATTTCAAGTTCGTAATTATAGTACGGTTCTAACAGAATACTTTCCGCACTTCTTAGACCCTGACGGACTGCCCTGTACGTCGCCTGCCGGAAATCTCCGCCCTCCGTGTGTTTGAGATGTGCCTTTCCGTTAGCGAGAGTTATTTTAATATCGGTTATCGGTGAGCCGGTAAGAACTCCGATATGTGTTTTTTCGGCGAGATGTGTCAGAATAAGTCGTTGCCAGTTTCTGTCCAGAATGTCTTCACTGCACGAGCTCTCAAATATAAGACCGCTACCACGTGGAAGTGATTCAAGAATCAGATGCACTTCCGCATAATGCTTTAAAGGTTCGTAATGTCCCACGCCCCCGACTTTATTTCTTATAGTTTCGTGATATGTCACAGTGCCGTTTCCGAAAGTGACTTTATAACTGAATCTTTTTAAAATCATCTGTGTAAGAATTTCCGTCTGAATCGCACCCATTAACTGAATCATTATATCATTGCCGTTCGTGACAATATGTAACTGTGGGTCGCTGTCCTCTAATATACGCATATCTTTCAGAACGTCGTTCACGTTCATGCCATACGGGAAATTTACTTTGTAAGTCATGACTGGTACAAGAAAATTTTTCCCTGAATCTTTTTCGCCACCTATTCCCTGACCGGCATAAGTTCCGGAAAGACCAGTCACACAACAGACATCACCGGCAGTAGCGGTATCGGCTGTACGGAACTTCTCACCGGTACAGAATCTTATACCGCTTATCTTTGAAGTAATTATTTCACCGTCGGAATTTCTGTATTCCAGTTCGTCACGGACTTTTATTTCACCACCGGTAATCTTCATATGTGTGAGCCGGTTTCCTTTGCTGTCGTATGAAATCTTGAAAACTTTTGCACTTTGTGTGTTAATTCTTTGTGTTTCGCCTGTGAATCGGTCGAGAATTTCAAGAAGTTTTTCTATACCAGACATCTTCAGTGCAGAACCATGACAGCACGGAAATATTTTCCGGTGGGATATTCCGGAAATTATATCATCTTCCGACAGGTTTTCATTCAGATATTTTTCCATGAGTTTTTCAGAACATACAGCGGAATTTTCATAAATACTGTCATCATCGCCGGAAAAGTCAACACAGTTTTCCGATAATTTTTTTCTTAAATCACTCCAGACTTTTTCGAGGTCTGTACCGGTCAAATCGGTTTTATTTATGAATATAAATACCGGAATTTCATATTTTTCAAGAAGTTTCCATAGCGTGACCGTATGGCTTTGTACTCCGTCAGTACCGCTTATGACGAGTACAGCATAATCGAGAACGGACATAGTTCTTTCAGTTTCCGCCGAAAAATCAACGTGTCCGGGGGTATCTACCAGAAAGAAATGTGTATTTCCGGATATGAAATCCGCCTGATGCGAAAATATTGTTATACCTCTTTCACGTTCTGTACTGTCGGTATCAAGTGCGGAGTCGCCGTTATCAACTCTGCCGATAGTCCGGATAGTACCGGTTTTAAATAATATCGCCTCCGAAAGAGTGGTCTTTCCTGAATCGACATGGGCGGTTATTCCTATAGTAATTTTTTTCATAAAAAAACTCCCTTACATTCAATTAATAATGCATAATTCATAATTATATACTGGTGTTCCATAAAACTTCGGAACAGCTTCCGGAACAGACTTAGGAACAGGACTTTTTAGCTATATACCGTAGTTTTTAACATATTGTTCCATTGTTCCATAGAATATACTTAAAACTTTCTGGAGACAGAACAAGGGTAAACCGGTTAAATATGCCCCTTAATATAGGAAAACTATGGAACTTACGGAACATTGGAACAGAACTATTGATAATTATGAATTATAAATTATGAATTGATTTAAAACTGTCCTGAGCAGGTGTATTATTTGTGCAATATGCTGTATCGGTCTATGGGGA
>CAMWUB010000313.1 GCA_947177345.1 uncultured Ruminococcus sp.
ACTCCTCAACGGAGGTAGGCTTTCCGGTATCTGTACCGTCTTTCAGTGATGCACCATAACCGGCATTTTTTACGTCGTGTTTAATCTCTCTGTCGGAAGCCGTACCCTCAACGCCCATTGAGTTGGTGAGCAGGCTCACAGAACACGATGTTACACCGCTTACGGACTTTACAACCTTTTCCACTCTTGCCGAACACGCTGAGCAGGTCATACCCGTAACATTGAATTGTTTCAATTTATATTCTCCTTTCATAATGTTATATAAATATTATAACACGGAAAATAAATTGAAATCAAAAATGTTGCATATGGTTGACAAATATATGACAATTATGTTATAATAATATTCCAGTCGGATTCTTTAAAGCCGACGAGTACATTATTTCCGGTGATTAAGATAGGTCTTTTAACTAACATACCGTCCGTTGCAAGAAGTCTTAACTGTTCTTCTTCCGACATCTCCGGAAGTTTATCTTTAAGATTCATGGATTTATAAAGTATACCGCTTGTATTGAAAAATTTTTTCAACGGCAGACCGCTTATAATGTACCATTCTTTCAACTCCTCATATGTAGGATTATCTTCTTTTATATCCCTTACGGTGTACTCAATGCCGTTATCATCAAGCCATTTCTGAGCTTTTTTACAGGTGGTACACTTCGGGTAACATACGTATAACATAAATATTCCTCCTTTAAATATAGCAGACAAGAATTTCAACGTCTGTATCGTTGAAAATATTCTTGACCTGCTCCGATACTGTTTTCCATTCCATACCGTCGAGACCGCAGGCTATCAACGGCATAGCGATTTTTTTAATATTCTTTTCCGTGACCTGTCTTTTCAGTTCATGCAGACATTCAACAACGCTATCAATAGTGGGTTTATTACGCCAAGTTTTTTTAGTAACGAGATTGAAAAACCTGTCAATGAGAATACATTTTCCGGACTGTCCGCAATTTCTGAGTTTATTTTTCATATCGAAACGCTTATTAAATTCAAGAGCGATACCCTTTCCGAGTACAAAATCAGCACTCACGCAATGAACTAAATAATACTCTTCCGGTAATGAAAACAGGTCTCTTTTTTCCTCGTGATAGGTCATTTTGTCATCTCCAGTAAATCTTCCTTACTGATTATAGTAACTCCGAGAGACTGTGCCTTTGTAAGTTTACTGCCTGAATCCTCACCGGCTACAACGTAATCTGTCTTTTTAGATACAGAGCCGGAAACTTTTCCGCCGAAACTCTCTATAAGTTTTTTAGCTTCAGAGCGTTTCATATCCGGAAGTGTTCCGGTAAGTACGAAAGTTTTCCCCCTGAATCTGTCATCAGTGATTGACTTTTTATCATAGGTCATATTCAGACCGTATTCACGTAATCGGTTAATAAGTTCAATGCGGTGAGGTTCTCGCAATGACCTGTAGACACTTTCTGCGATAATATCTCCGAAACCCTCAATATCAGCGATTTCTTCTATACCGGCACTGAGCAGGCTGTCGATATCCGGAAATCTTTCACATAAAAGAACAGCATTTCTTTGTCCTATATTATGTATTCCTAAAGCGTTTACGAGACATTCAAGCCCTTTAGTCTTTGATTTTTCTATGGCTTTGATAAGGTTTTCAGCTGATTTTTCCGCAAAACGTTCCAATGTAATTAACTGTTCTTTTGTCAGGGTGTAGAGGTCAGCCGGTGAACTCACAAGACCGTTATCAACAAGCATTTTTATGTTTGAATCGCCTAAACCGTCAATATCCATAGCATCTTTAGAAGCAAAATGTATAAGATTTTTAAGAAGCTGAGCAGGGCATTCAACATTAGGACATCTTAAAACGCTCTCGCCGTCCTCACGGATTGCAGGCGTACTACATACCGGACATACTTCCGGCAGTCTGAACGGTTCGGAATTTTCCTCATGACTTACAGACCGGAGAACTTCCGGTATTATATCGCCAGCCTTACGGACTATGACTATATCGCCTATGCGTATATCTTTTTCAGTTATGAAGTCCTGATTATGTAGTACAGCCCTTGAAACGTTCGTACCGGCAAGTGTAACCTGTTCAAAGACAGCCACCGGAGTTATTGCCCCTGTACGTCCTACATTTACTTCAATATCAAGAAGTCTTGTCTGTTTTTCTTCCGGAGGATATTTATAGGCAATAGCCCATTTTGGATTTTTAGAAGTACTTCCCATTATGTCACGCTGTACGAGATTATTTATTTTTATAACAGCACCGTCTATATCGTATGAAAAATCTGCTCTTTCGTTGCCGATGCGGTTTATTTCACTTTCGATTTCCTCATAATTCCGACATATTTTATATGAAACAGTCTTAAAGCCGAGTTTTTTTATATAGTCGAGAGTTTCACTGTGTTCTGAAAAATCCATGCCTCTGCACTGTTGTATATTGAAGATAAATATATCAAGTTTTCGTGTTGCCGTAATTTTAGGGTCTTTCTGACGGAGCGAACCTGCCGAGGCATTACGTGGATTTTTAAAAGGCTGTTCGCCGTTGAGTTCCTGTTTTTCCGTAAGTTCAATGAAACTGCTTTTAGGCATATATACTTCACCACGTACTTCAAGAAATTCCGGAGCGTTCTTAAGTTTCAGAGGTACTGAACGTATAGTTTTTATGTTTGCCGTAACGTCCTCACCGGTGTAGCCGTCACCACGTGTAGAGGCTCTTATAAGTATGCCGTTTTCGTATTCCAGCGATACGGATAAACCATCTATTTTAGGTTCTACCGTATATTCCGGCGTATCGAGTTCAATAACACATTTTTCAAGAAAATTGCTGACCTGTTCAAAACTGAAAACGTCCTGTAAACTTGCCATCTGAACAGTATGCTGAACTTTTTCAAAAGTATTCAGTGCCATACCGCCTACCCTTTGCGTAGGGGATTCCGGTCTGATAAGTTCCGGAAACTCTTCCTCAATGCTTCGTAGTTCCTGCATCATCATATCAAAATCATAGTCGCTTATGTCCGGATTATCCAGAACATAATAC
>CAMWUB010000314.1 GCA_947177345.1 uncultured Ruminococcus sp.
GATAATATACATTCCTGATTTTTTTTAGTTCCCCAGTTGGAGCGATACATAAGCCATAGAAATGATGGTTTAATCCATGTCATGCGATTATAATTGAAACTTTCACCGAAATTCTGTAGTTTAACAGCCTGCTCTGCAATAGTCGAATTATAAGCCTGATATATACGAATACATTTTTTATCATAATGTGCAAAAATTTCCTTTTGGTATAACATAATGTCACCTCGATTTATACTAACATATTCAATAAAAAAGTAAAGAGGGAAAAAAGCCGGATAAAAAATCCGACTTTTTTTATTTATTTTTTCAGCATACGCTTCATAAGACAGAGGTCAAATATATCAAGTTTTCCGTCTGCATGGAGGTCACCGGCTTTCCAGTCAACGAGTTTTGTATCTGATACGCCTAAAATCCATTTCTGAAGAAGTAAGGCATCTGCAATATTGAATGTTCCGTCAGCATTGACATCGCCGAGAACTATGCCAGACGGTTCTATAATGAACTTCTGACCATCACCGCCCCAGTATTCCCATTGATTCAGATTTGCACCGTCTTCAGTGCTTATCTCGAATACATCTATACAGGATTTGTTGCCGGAAACTATACTCATAAGCGAGTACGAGCCGTCTTTGTTAGCTTTTATTGTAAACTTCTGTGAATCCTTATTATCCGGACTTTCAAGTGAAATATTTGTACCGTTTTCTGCTTTTCCCTCTGAAACGGTAAGTAATTTACCGTCACCGGACTGTATAGTATACAAACCGTTGCTATCTGATTTTATATTCCATACACCTGAAGATGACTGTATTGCATTGCCGTCTTTACCGGCGATATACAAACCGCTGTTAACGTTTCTGATAGTATACTTTCCGTCATTGACATTCGGATAAACAGGAGTTATTTTCCAGAGCTGACATTCACCGCCCCAGTATTCCCATTGATTTATATTACCGCCGTTTTCTTCTGACCAGTCAAAAACATCAAGACCCGATTTATCAGCGGAACACTTCGAGACTATACCATAATAATTGCCGTCCTGAACGAGCTTCCATAACTGATTATCTGCACCGGTGAAAGTCTGAAGTTCAATGTTTTTGCCGTCTACGGAAGAATTTTCCTCAACGGAAATACATTTACTTTCATCAGCCATTGAAACTATCCGACAATAACCGTTATCTTCTGAAATTATCCGCCATTCCTGAGCACTTCCGCCGATGTTCTCCCACTGCTGAATATTTGAACCGTCAGAAGTATTTCCGTTATTCAAATCAAGAAGAAGTCCGCTGTTTTTGTTAGTGATAGTATATGAAACTCCGCTGAGAAGATTTGTATCGCAAAGTTTTATATTACTTCCGTTACCTGATACCGTTTCCGGAGCATATACAAGACTGCTCTTGTCATTTATGAGGTCAACAGAATCCTCATCTATATTATATTCAGATTTCTTACTGCCCCATACGCAAGTATTATTACCGGTTGCGGTGAACGTCATACGGCTTACCTGCTCCGGTGATTCGTCAGCCTGTACTATAAACGCACCTTTATAAGTAACGCCGTCGAAATCAAGCGTCATATATGGTGTACCGTTTTTCATAGTCCACGTGCCCTTAATATCGCCGGATATTGTACCATTTTCATTGAGAGTTATATTCTTAGGATGTTCAATATCAGCACTCTGTTCATTGACAAACTTCTGATTTAGTGTATGGAAAATAAATTCATAGTCACCAGTAATGGCATTTAGTGAATGACCGTTTTCTGAAAGAGTTTCGCCTGAATACTCATAAGGTGTAGCAGTCAGCCAACCGTCTTCATTCATTATCATCTGATGTACACGTACTTCATGGAAACCGAATTCATCATCGAATTTTGTATGATATATGACGTATAATTTACCGTCGTCGTCCATAAGTGCGGAATTATGCCCCTGTGCCTTGAAAGGTCTTGAATTGCAACTCCATTGGTAATTACTCATAAGCCTTTCACCAATCGTACCGCCGATATTGTCGCCACCCTTTGGATATATAGCACTGTTGCCATTCTGGTCTATGTACGGACCGTCAGGTGATTCGCTCCGGAAGATACGCATATTATATCCGCCGTTTGAATTGAAATATCCGTATGACAGGAACAGATAATAATAACCTTTATTGCTGTCAGGTGATTTCATATACTCAATGTATGGTCCTTCACCGGAAGCAAAATTACCACCAGCTATTTTTTTACCCATATATGCATCTGAAACATTTGCTTTAGTCTCGTACTTGACATTATAATTACGGAGACCGGTTTTTTCGTCGAGTTCAAGCATATAGATACCACCGAACCATGAGCCGTATACAAGACGTAAATTACCGTTCTCATCGTAGAATACAGCAGGGTCAATAGCGTTAGTACCATACATGGCATTCCACGAGCCATTACTGAGATAACGGCTTATATCAGGATTCTTGCCGAGAACTTTCGGAACATCAGTATCATTGACGTTATTTACAGTATTATTTGTGAATCCCGAATAAACAATAGTACCTTCGTATGTATACGGACCGTCGATATTATCGGCGGTACACAGAACTATTGACGAGTTCCACGCCTCGCCGTTTATACTAAGATACATACAATACTTGCCCATTGCTTTATTATAGACGATATCCGGAGCCCAGAGATTTCCGGCGAGATTATAACCGGCGGTAGTATCAGACCACTTTTCAGGTACTGCGAGGTCTTTATATATATCCTTAAAGAAAGTAGTTCCCGTAGAACCCAGTTCAGCATTAGCTGTTGTATGCCAGTTCCGTAAATCGTCTGAGCGCCCTGCTCCGAGGTGAGAGCCGATAATATAGTATTCACCGTCATCAAGCTTTATTACAGACGGGTCATGAACGGAAACTCTTGCGTAATCGGCATTGACAAGCAGGCAGTTTGTTACGAATAAATTTCCTGTAAGCATACAGCCTGCAATCAATGAAGATAATATCTTCTTAAATTTCATGGTATAACCTCCATATGAT
>CAMWUB010000315.1 GCA_947177345.1 uncultured Ruminococcus sp.
GATATAATGTACCGGTTTTTTTATACTCGAATCTTTCTGTACGGTTTTCAAGCATAGTACATTTCATTTCTTCACGGATTGTCACAAGCATTTTTATCAGACAGTAATATTCATAGATTATACTTGTGGTTTTACGTGTTGAAATGAAACTCTGTAATAACTGGCTCTTTGCGGTACTATGTCCCTCATCATGACACCATTCATATATTTTCTGATATACTGTCCTGTATGGCATCACAAGCCGGAATGTATCAGTATATTCCGGCAGAAAATCTATATACATTTCCTTTACGCCGAAAATTTTCCGGTATCTGTAAAGAAGTATCTGTAAACGCTCCATACATTCATCTATGGGCATTGTCCGGAAACGATATATATATTTTGTGGATTCTATATAATTACCCTTTCTGTATACATTATCCTCGTGAACGTATTCTTTAAGCTCTTCAAGTCTTGAAATAAGTGTATAAAGAAATCCGGTTATAACACGATTTTCATATACATCACTGGTAAAAACCGTAGAGGAAACAAGTGTATTTTCAGGTTGAAAATGTCTGTTTCCATATGATATACCTGTATTGAAATCCACTTCATAAAGTTCTTCAGGGTGAGAGGCTATATATTGTATGGTCTTTGGTGTTACGGAATCCAGTTTATAGAATTTTCCTACTACTTCACCGGCAACAGCTCTTGTTTTAGGGGAGTTTTCAAAATATCCGGAAAAATTCTCATAAATTTCAATTACTTCCTCTATGAATCTCAGTTTTGATTCTATTTTTATATCATCGTCGCTGTCTGCACCGTCAACACTTACATAATCTTCATAAAGATAGTCATTTCCTTTGTCGTATATATAATCAATCATTTTTATTATGTTCTTGTATTGTGTGTTGTCCTTTACCATTATGGCTATCCTGTCGGAAACATAATATTTGTTTGATATTTTTATCTTTATCTGAACTATTCCGAAGCATTGCATGAATATTTTTTTATAATCCTTAGATGTCTTTTCTGAATTTTTATCAAGTACAAACTGATATTCATTCGGTTTCTGTATGTTATGACTTATCGGTATAGCCTCATCATTTATATAGAAGTCTGAAACATACTGAATACTTCCCCTGAGTTCAAAGGAAATATAATCATAATCATAATATACAAGTATTTTTTTTTCAGGAACAAAAGTGTTATCATCTTCTTCCTTATGCAATGGTATCTTTACAGATTCATGTCCCTGCGATTTCAATAATAATTCCATAGCTATACACCTGCTCAGGAAAGATATTGACAATAACCCATATTTCTTTCTGCATTCTTCATCATTTCTTCGAGTGCGTTTTTAGTCATGTCGAGATGATAATTACTGCATATACGGATAAACTCATTGAAAAATTTTTCGTATAACTTCAATCTGCAATTTATTTTAGGTAAAAGTTTCTGCATTACAGCATAATCAAGTGCGATATATTCCGGAGTTACTCCACCTGAACCACGCATTACTTCACGGGCGGAAGCTATATAATTATGCATACTCAGCTTGATTCTCGGACTTACCGGCATACCGTAATTTCCGAAAAGCTTAGAAATATTTTCAAGTACCGGCATTGTATACATATTTTCATTGGTGCGGACTGTAAATGTCTTTTTAAGGTCTTCCCATAATATTGTTTTTTCCGGAGCAGGTATCTTTTCATTTATTGAAGAATCCGGTAATTTTATAATCCATGCACGGTCAAGAAGTCTCGGCGATAATGTTTCAGTAGTCTGGTCATTATTTATAGTCGCAACAAACCGCAGTGTATCAGGTATATATATATCGTTTTCAAGTCCTATATTTATATATTCGTCACTGCCCTCTGACCTGTCCGCAAGTTGCATGAAATCTGCCCAGTAGTATTCCATAGGGCTTAAATTAGCTTCGTCGAGTAAGACTACATACGGGAATTTTGATTTTTCCCTTTCCTCGTTGAGTATCATTAACGAATCGTATAACCGGCGATTAGTTTTATCATATTTCTTAGTCAACGGATTATAATAACCTATAAGGTCTTTTTTCGATGACCAGCCTTTTTCTACTGAAATCGGTACAAATCTGTCGTAACTTACTTCTGTGCCACCAAAATCAGTAAGTCCCATACTGTTACCGATTATATTACATACAGATGTCTTGCCCGTTCCCGGAAGTCCGGCGAATACCGTCAGAAATCCCTGCGTTATACATATATACATATTAAGTATATCGTTTACACCATAATTTCTGTATCTCTTTACATAGCCTACGAGATAATCACAAAGCTCCTTGCCCTCAATTCTCTCACATGATTTTGATTTATCCATTACAAAGTCTACAGCTTTAGTATATATTTCATTTTCCTGTTTTTTATGCCATTCGCTTGCCGCCTCCAACATTGCATTTGAAACATATGGGTCAAAAGCTATATTTACTTCATTAGCCTGTTCTGTGATAGTATTCTTTATCTTACCTTTTATTTCGACGTTCTTATGCTGTAAGCGGGCGTTTTCTTCCTGAAGATATGCCTTTATACGTTCCTGATATTCAATATCTTTCAGAATATCGCCGTATGATGACAATACTTTATGCTGTTCCTTGAGTTTTTCTATCTTCTTTTCGAGTACTTCCACTTCACCGTTTTTTTCGCTTATCTTAAGAGCCTTAGCGGTTTCGGTAGCTATCTGTGCTTCCGACTTTGCATTCTGAACCGCCTTGGATTTCTTTTCAAGTTCTTTCTGCAATTCCTTGTATTCCGGACTTTCAATTACCATTCGTGAAAGTGCTTCGTGTACCTGAGTATCAGTACTATAAGCGTTAATAAAAGTCATTGCTATCTGACGCTGTTCATTGGTATATTTCTGAATATTTTCAAAAAGTCTGTGTATTCTTGCCAGTCTTGAAGATTTAATTTCTTCCGGAAGATTTCCCGACAAAAACGGTGACCTGTTGAACAATAATATAAATTCTTCAGGTTTTTTTCTTATG
>CAMWUB010000316.1 GCA_947177345.1 uncultured Ruminococcus sp.
CTTCAAAAAATACAATAAAATCAAACTTTTTAGCTATATTACGTTGTTTTTCATTCAAACAAAATTGTCCAAAAGTCTGTTTTTTCCTTCATTCCTGCTCTGCCGTATCAGTTTACCTCAATCGTTGTCAGGGTTGTCATTTCAATTAGTTCAAGGCTGAAAGAAAAGCAACCAGTTCTGCTATCCGCAACTATTCTTGCTGTTGTAGCCGTGTCAGCGACTTTCACTCTGTCGGAACAGTCATTCAGGAACTTGCATACAAGTCTTGTAAACTCTCTTATATCGCCGTCTGTCTTGAAGTCTGTATTAAATACAGCGTTCCAGTAATATTTAGTGAGGTCTATATTTTTTGCATTTTTCGGTACAGATATTTCCGTTGTTTGTCTGTCAAGTACAATTTTCACAGTCATTCTCCTTTCATAAGCCGTAATAGTAATCAGGCACTTCGACTTCGATTTCTTCTTCATCAAGTTCCAAATCTTCTTCCAGTTCGTTTTCCACTTCCTCTGCTAAGTCCTCTGCCTTATGCCTTACCGACATTCCATAAAGCCATTGCATACGTTCTTCATACTCTGATGTTGGTCTGCTAAGTTCTGAAAGAGCATTGATGTGTGCTTCACGTTCATCAAGCTGTCGTGAACGTTCTTCTGCTTCTTCATCAGCGAGTGCCACACGGTCTTTGTAGTAATCGTCAGCACTCTCTCTTGTGATTTCTGCTTCGTGTAAAACAGCATTGGCACTCTGAATAACCTGCTCCGCTTCTGCCTTTGCTCTGAGAACAGGTTCAGAGTTTTCAGCTTCGGATATAATTTTTTGTGCGGTTGTCTCCGCTGATGAAACAATAAGTCTCGCTTCTTCTTTTGCTTGCAAAATAATTTTCTCTCTTTGGGCGAGCAGTTCCCTTGCTGTCATTATCCGCTTTTCGTCTTTCAGTTCGTCTACAGTCTTTGCAACTTCCTTTTCCCTGCCGAGAAAGTCTTTTACTTTTTTGGTAGGGGACGGAGTGTAGCTTTTTATAAATTCAACATCTTCATCAATTGTCTTTTGTAACTTCTGCTCCCGTTCCTGCAAGGCAGTAACCGTTGTCGTAACCTCAGACAATGTGGACTGCTTTTCTTGCAGAGACTTTTCTGTTTCCTGTAATGAAGATTTTTTCTCTTGCAAAATTTTTTCTACTTTTTTCAATTCGGCATACTGTTCTGATATGCCGTCACGCATTTGTTGCGGAGTGAAAGTTACTTCTCTGCTCTTTTCTTCCTTTTCGATTTCCAGTCCGTGCTGTTCACTAATCTCTCGCAAGATTTTTCTTTCATTGGCATTAAAGTCTCGAATGGCATTGTCGCTGTTCTTGTCATACCCAATTGCTTCCAGTGCCTTTGCAATACTAAGCTGTCGGCTCATTCCTTTCTTGTAGTCGTCTGAAAAAGGAATGAAATCCAAATGCAAGTGTGGAGTAGTTTCATCAAGATGAATGATTGCATTAAAAACATACAAGTTTGGATTTCTTTCCTGAAAGTTTTCTATGTACTCTTGTAGACACTCAGTTACTATTTGTGCGTTCTCAGGATTGGTTAAAATTCCTGCACTGTCTTTATCGCCTATCTGCACAACATATTCATAGAAGCTATGTTGCTTATTGTTGTTGGTCTGAATTTCATCTTGTCTTTTCTCAGACACGTTCCCGAACAGGTGCTTATAATAATTATCAATCTTTCTGTCCTTTCTCTTTTGCTTGTCACTGTATTGTCTCCGTGCTTCACCGAATACGTATTCATATGCTTCAGGCACGGTCTGATTGATAATGATGATGTTATTCTTAATACGGCTCTTGTCAACGTTGGCGGAGACAAACGCCCTCGTGTTGTGTCTTATCTTTGCTTTTTTTCCTCCGCAGAATGATATTCTCATTCTCTCTCTCCTTTCATTTCAATGTATATTCATTCTATCTCTGTATCTCGGAAACTCATTCTATCTCTCTATCACGGAACTGTAACACTATTGGACTTTTGACATTCCGCAAGCTACACATCAAAAATCAATAGTGTTTAAGGGGAAATCCCCTTAAAAATCCCCTTACAGCGATTGCAAGTATACCTTGTTATACATTCAAACTGCTCTCCTTTGTATTCCTGTAATCCTAATTCATTCAAACACACTGTTTTTCTGAATGAAAGTATACCTCGTTATACATTCTTACTATATTACATGCTAATTCTGTTGCGTTTTAAGCTGATAAAAAAATAGCCTTTACAATAACGTAAAAGCTACTTTTATTTTATACTATCATTTACACTTCACGGACAGCATTTATTCTTATTCGTCATCATAATACTTGTAGTAATGGAAATGTCCGAACTCGTCCAGATAACCTTTGTCATTCATCAACTCTCTTGTGTATCTTTCTTCATCTGTCATACGTTCCCAATCCGCTTGTTCTCCCAAGCACTGATAATAGCACTTCTCACATTCCTCTTTACTTTTTTTCGTACACCACGTTTTTGTAGCACAGTCAAAGTCTTTAAAATCGAATCCATCAACAATCATTTTTTTCACCTACTTTCAAAATATAGTTTAGCATAATTGAAAAATTTTTTCAACTGTTTATTTTACGAACAGCATTTTCTACAAGGTTCATAGTTCTGCTCTATCAGTTCTTCCCGACTGCCAGTGTAATAAATTTTGTTTTCTTCTGCCATTGTGCTTACCGAATAGCAGTCAGGGTAGTGAAACTTTTTCGATTTTTCATTTACAACATAATCAAAAAGATGTGTAGTCGCAACTGTTGTCTCAATCTCTGTTGCTGTTGTTGTCGGTGCTTCGGTTGTAAGTTCTGCAACAGAAATTTCATTGCCTACTTTTTCAATAGGCGTTTGATTTTTCTGAAAATTTTTTCCAAGAAGAAATCCTGATGCAAGTGCAACTGCTACAGTTCCAGTAACTGCAACTACTCTTTTTATTTTTTCGTTCAAATTATTTTCCTGCTCTCTGAATAC
>CAMWUB010000317.1 GCA_947177345.1 uncultured Ruminococcus sp.
TGATATAATTATCCACAGGAGTGATTTTTTATGAATATTTACGAAAACTGTCAGTTATGCCCCCGACGTTGTGGTATAAACCGTCACGAAAAATCCGGCTTCTGCGGAGCAGGTACGGAAATTCTTACCGCTAAGGCAACGCTTCACCAGTGGGAAGAACCTTGTATATCCTACAGAAACGGTGCAGGGACTGTATTTTTTTCCGGTTGTAGTCTTCATTGCTGTTACTGTCAGAATAACAGAATCAGTAACGAACTTTTCGGCAAGTCGCTTACTACACGACAGCTTGCGGACGTTTTCTTACGTCTTCAGGATATGGGTGCTGATAATATAGAACTGGTTACGCCTACACACTTCGTACCGGATATAATCAAATCTCTTGACTTAGTTAAACACAAGATAAATATTCCGGTAATATATAACTCCGGTGGTTACGAACTACCCGAAACGATACAGCTTCTTGACGGTTACATAGATGTTTATATGCCGGATATAAAATACTTTTCGCCGGAAATTTCCGCAAGATATTCAAACGCTCCGGATTATTTCAGGTATGCTTCCGATGCGGTTATCGCAATGACCGAACAGGTAGAAAAACCGGTCTATAACGAATACGGCGGACTTGTCAGGGGTGTTCTGATACGTCATCTTGTATTGCCTGCTCACCGACACGATTCTATGAAAATTCTTGACTGGATTTCTGAAAACGTTACCGAACCTCTTGTAAGTATCATGAATCAGTACACACCTTTTGACTTCATTGACGATACGTACAGCGAGTTAAAACGGAACGTAACTAAAATGGAATACAACAGCGTAGTACGATACGCCGAAAATCTCGGAATAAACGGTTATACACAACAGAAATCCGCTGTAGGTGAAAAATATGTACCGGATTTTGACTTGTCCGGATTATAAAGGAGGTCTTTTTTGAAATTTATAAATTTTTTTCTAAGTACACTGATAGCCGTTTCGCTGAACGGAATTAATGTCCGTGCGGAAAGTGTCAATTATGGTAGTGGTAAGGCAGATGTGTCTATAAATGAGGAAATGTTTGAACAGAACTCAAACGGCTATCACAAGGATATTGCGATACTGTCGGCGGTACTTAGTCAGTGTGCGTATAACGGCGACAATCTGAATAAAGCTTACGGAAAACTCGGTTTTGATATAGAAAATGATGTCACACTTTTCGGATATGCTGACCAGTCAAATAATGCCGTATATGATACGGATTTCATGGATTTAAATGCGGATTCTCAGGCGTTTTCGCTGGCTACACGTGAAATAGGTGATACTCGGCTTTTAGTAGTTAATTTACGTGGAACTAATCTCGAAAGTGCCAGCGACTTACTGACTGATATTCTTATTTTTGGTACTCCCTTTTATGAGGATAACGCATCAGCCGGATTTGTAAGTTTTTTTACTAAAGTTTCTATGGGAATGAGTTTATATCTCGACGAACACCCTGAAATTACAGAATCCGCTGAAAACGGAAATTTAAAAATCCTCATTACCGGACACAGTTTAGGTGGAGCAGGTACGAATCTTTTAGGTGCGTACTTCAATACACACGGTCAGGTAAAATATAACGGTTTTTCCTATATTGATTCCGTCGCCGAGATATACGAGGAAAAATTGAGTATATCACAGGAAGATATTTTTGTATATAGTTTTGCGTGTCCTAACGTCTACTATGGTGACCCTACCACTGCCGATTGTGACAATATAATGAATATAATCAACGAAAGTGATATAATCACGAAAGTTCCGGACGGCGAAAAATTCGGACAGTTTATATATTTTGATTCAGATGAAGATAACGGATTTTCCGCACATTACGGATATAAATATATCAACGCTACAGAAAACGTAATTCCCGACGGTGTACGTTATTATGGCGGTGCAGTCGATACGGAAATCACAGAAAATATGTTCAGACAGGATTCAAAGGAATATCATAAAGACATTGCAGAAGTCGCTGTGGCATTAAGTGCTTCCGCATATAATGGCAGACGTGATTCCGGTTACTATATCAGTTCCGCATACAGACAATTAGGCTTCAAATCTGGCAATATAGAGATTTTCGGTTATCCGTCAGAGGATTATTCTTTTTCCATAGCCTCACGTCAGGCAGGAGATATTACATTACTTGCCGTAACTCTGAAAGGCAACAGCGGACAAAGTAATTTTTATAATCAGATTGAACAGCCATACAGTCAACCATTCATGAACAGCATGACGAATCAGAATTATTATGATTTCTATATAAGAGTTAAAAACTCACTTGACGAATATATCTCAGAACACAGTGAAATTCTTAACTCCGCACAGGACGGTAATTTAAAAGTTCTCGTAACCGGACACAGTATCGGCGGTGCTGTTGCAAGCCTGCTCAGTATGGAAATTAACAGTCCGGATTCTGTTTTAAAAATTCCGGAAGATGATGTTTTTGTATATACTTTCGGAAGTCCTTGTGTATACGATTCCGCAATGCCTTGTGACAATATAATAAATATCATGAATGAAAGCGATATTGTAACTTTAAAACCGTTTGGTGTGAAATCCGGAAAAACAGTAACTTTTGATTATGGTACTTTCGGAAAGTCCTGTTATGAACCACAGATTTATGTTGAAAACCTCCCTGAAAAACCAGATTATAAAACCTATACAAAGATAACAATAAATAATCCGTATGCAGAATATGTTGTAAAAAAAGATAATAATATTTCAGATAATTTAAAAAAGCGTTCCGACGACGAACACACATACATATATATGCCGTCTGATGACTATTCAATAAATTTCACCGGAAATACTGAAGAAATAATTGAATTGTCGGTCAGCGATATGAACGGCTTTAAAAAATCATATGAAAACGTTTCGCTTACGGACGGAAAAAATATCGAATATGATATAAAATCCGCTGAAATGTACGTCAATGACGATAACGGCGTACATATTATGACTATTTCAGAAGATGGTAC
>CAMWUB010000318.1 GCA_947177345.1 uncultured Ruminococcus sp.
ATACTAAATATTACAAAATGTTTACAAAAAATCAGGCTGACCGCTTCGGGCTGGTACAGCTTTGTTGTTTTCACAGGAGGATTATTGAAATGCATCTTTATAAAAAAATTCTTTCGGCTGTTATGTCTTTTGCTATGGCAGGTACAGCGATTATTTACGAACCTGTACCACAGACTATAGCCGTCGACATACCGGATAACTCGGCTGTTGAATTATATGATACCACAAATCCGGAAGAAAGTAAAGAGGAAACTGAAACTCCAGAGGAAACAACGGAATCACCTTTCAGGGTTTTCGATATATATAACGCTTATATAGCTACTACTGCTTCCGAAGAGCAACCGACCGAAACTACTACCACTACAACTGTTCCAATCGAAGATTTAAATCAGGAAATAGTAAAACGTCAGGCAAGAGGTATTGACGTTTCACAATGGCAACCGAACATAGACTGGGGTACTGTAAAAGATGCCGGTGTTGAATTTGCAATCATGAGAGCCGGTTATGGTAAGTATATTTCACAGAAAGACTACACTTTTGACTATAATATGAAAAACGCTCAGGCGAATGGTATTGATTGCGGTGCATACTGGTACAGTTACGCAACAACCGTTGAGGCAGCCATTCAGGAAGCGGAAGTATGTTACTCTGTAATAAAAGATTATAATTTTACATATCCGATTTATTTTGACATTGAAGACCCTACACAAGTAAATCTGAGTACCGCACAGATTACGGCTATTACAGATGCGTTCTGTTCCACACTTGCCGAAAAAGGTTACAGAGTAGGAATTTACAGCTATTCAAACTTTCTGAATACAAAAATTTATTCGTCGGTACGTGATAAATACGATGTATGGGTAGCAAATTTTGATGTATCTGCACCGGGATATAACAATAAATACGAAATGTGGCAGTATTCCGCTACAGGTTATGTTGACGGCATTTCAGGAGATGTTGACCTTGATATCGCATATGTAAATTATCCGTATGTGATGTCGCCTGATACATATGTTGATAAACCGTCAACGACATTCAGCTATACAATGACAAGTTTCACAACACCTACTACAACAAGCGACTATCTTTATAAAGGTATAGACGTTTCTGTATGGCAGGGTGATGTTGACTGGAAAAAAGTCAAGGATTCCGGAATTGATTACGCTATAATACGTGCAGGTTACGGAAAATACGCCACACAGAAAGATGTGAAGTTTGAACAGAATATGGAGCAGGCTAAAGCAAACGGCATTGACAGGGGTGTATATTGGTACAGCTATGCCACTACTGTAGAAGCTGCTTTAATGGAAGCTAAAGCCTGTTGTGAAGTAATAAAGGGTTATCAGCTTGAATATCCGGTTTACTTTGATATAGAAGACGCTTGTTTCAATAATTTAAGTAATGATAAAATCAGAGCTATTACCGATACATTCTGTAAGTACATGGAAGAACAGGGATATTGTTGCGGAGTAACAAGCTATTCAAACTTCCTCAGAAACAGACTCGGCGTACCGTTCCTTAATCAGTATACTGTATGGATTGCACATTATAATGTAAGAAAGCCAAGTTATGGTGGTTACTATGGTATGTGGCAGTATTCATGCAACGGTAGTGTAAGTGGTGTAAACGGAAATGTTGACCTTGATTACGCATATGTTGACTATCCTGCAATTATGATTGAATGTCACCGCAATGGATATTAATAAATAAAATCAATATGCATATCGTTTCTGACGGTATGCATATTTTATCAGAGGGGATTATTTATGGTACAATTTATTATAGGACATATGGGTAGCGGTAAAACTACCCGTATGTTTCAGGAAATAAAGAAATGTTCCGGACGGCAGTTAGTAATAGTTCCGGAACAGTTTTCATATGAATTTGACAAGAAACTTTATTATTATGTTGGTGCTGAAAAGTTCAATGAAATACTTTCACTTACGTTCACCGGACTTTCCAGACAGATATTCCAGCTCTTCGGAGACCTTGACAGAAAAGGCGAATATGCAGACGATTACGCCCGTATGATACTTATATATCAGGCTATAGCCTCTGTTCAGAAAATACCCGATACATTGAAATATTTCGGAAAACAGAGTTCATATAACGGTTTTGCCGAAGAAGTTCTTGACATAATAAATGATTTGAAACGTTCAGGAATTGAACCGGATACGCTTATTGAGAAATCGGCGTTACTCGATGGAAGACTTACTGACAAGACAAGGGATATTGCAGAAATATATATGGAATATAACAGATTCATGACGGAATACGGATTCAAGGATAACCTTGAAAATATTATACAATCCGCTGAAATTGCCAACAGGGAAGAATTTTTCAGAGATATGAATATATATATAGACGAGTTTGAGAGCTTCAACGGTGACCAGCTTGAAATGATACGTATTATGATTGAATCAGCAGAAAATGTATATATAGCTCTCCGGACTGATAACGTGAATGCAGGAAATTTCACGCTTTTTGATACTGTAAATAATACATATCGACGCATAAAACAGATATGCAATGAAATTAATATAAAACCGGAAATAATAGATTGTCGTGAAAGTAAACGTTTTAAGAATAAAGAACTACGCTATCTGAGTGAGCATATTATGCGGAATTTCACTTATAATCCGGCTGAAGCTCCTGAACCGGATAATATAAGAATATTCGAGGCAAAAGATATGTACAGTGAAGTAGAATACGTATGTGCAACGATAAAGCATCTTATACATGAAAATCCGGAACTTCATTACAGTGATATTGCTGTATTATCGAATAATATAGAAAGTTATGCCGATATTCTCCGTGAAACCTTTGAAAGATGTGAGATTCCGTATTTTCTGAGTATTGCCAGACCTGTTATACATTCTTCTATAATGGTATTCTTTACTTCTGTAATGGAAATTCTTACAGCTCATAAAATTAAATCAGAACATATTTTCAGAATACTTAAATGTGGTATACTTGAT
>CAMWUB010000319.1 GCA_947177345.1 uncultured Ruminococcus sp.
TTTCATGAATAACATCGAGACCAACGAAAATTATAAAAGCGTATGTAAATTTGCGGAATCAGAACATTCAGCGGTACTGCCTATATGTGCGGAAACAGAAGCTGAAATATCCGATATGACCGACGACGAAAAGAAAGAATTTTTAGCTGAATTAGGTCTGGAAGTCTCCGGACTGAACAGAATCATAAAAGAGGGATATTCATTATTAGGACTTATTTCCTATCTGACAGCCGGTAAACAGGAGGTCAGGGCGTGGACTATCACGAAAGGTACAAAAGCTCCGCAGGCTGCCGGAAAAATACATACAGACTTTGAAAAGGGATTTATCCGTGCGGAAGTGGTTTCATTCAATGACCTTATGTCATGCGGAAATATGGCATCTGCAAAGGAAAAAGGACTGGTTCGCCTTGAAGGTAAGGAATACGTCATGCAGGACGGCGACATAGTTCTGTTCAGGTTTAATGTATGAGTGAAAGATTTATACGTACTGAAAAATTAATAGGCACTTCCGCCATGGAAATACTTGCAAAGTCGAGAGTTGCAGTTTTCGGTATAGGCGGAGTAGGCGGACACGTTGCGGAAGCCCTTGTGCGTTCAGGTCTCGGACAGCTTGAC
Organism: uncultured Ruminococcus sp.; assembly: GCA_947177345.1. GTDB lineage: Bacteria > Bacillota > Clostridia > Oscillospirales > Ruminococcaceae > Ruminococcus. The sequence goes on from CAMWUB010000319.1 coordinate 616, forward strand.
ATCATAGACAACGATATTGTCTGCGAAAGCAACATAAACAGGCAGATTTTCGCCACGGAAAAAACAATCGGTATGCAGAAGACTGAATCGGCTTTACAGCGTTTAACGGAAATAAATCCTGACTGCACAGTAAACCGTCACGATATATTCTTCATGCCGGATACTTCCGGACTTATTGACTTTTCAGCATTTGATTACGTCGTGGACGCTATAGACACCGTAACCGGAAAAATTGAAATTATAATGCAGTCTCAGAACGCCGGAGTACCTGTAATAAGTTCAATGGGAGCAGGCAACAAATTAGACCCGACGGCTTTTGAAGTTGCCGATATATATAAAACGTCGGTCTGTCCGCTTGCCCGTGTAATGCGTCGGGAACTCAAAAAGCGTGACATAAAAAAACTTAAGGTTGTGTACTCAAAGGAACAGCCTGTTACAACAAGGACAGATTATCCGGCATCATGTGCATTTGTACCATCAGTAGCCGGACTTATCATAGCCGGTGAGGTAATAAAAGATTTAATAAAAGGCAGTCATTAAGACTGCCTGTTTTTTTCGGATTTTCTGATTTCAGCGTATGCCATGATGTAAGGGGCGATACCTTTTGCATCATTGGAGACTATTTTTTCACTGAGATAATATTTTTCTGTACCGTTCCGATGTTCCGAACCTCCTAACCCTGCCATAAGACATATATTATTCAGTACCGGTATATCCTGATATTCAATGTATTTTTCGGTCACGATATCAAAAGCCCTAAGACCTGCTCCGGAAATGGTTTTGTCGGAAATACCCATATCAGCGGATTTCACAGCGGAATAAGCAAACAAAAGAGTACCGCTTGTTTCCGGATAGTTTCCGGCTATATCCGGTTTGACCGGCAACTGATATAACATACCGTCAGTGATATAATGTGAAAGGCTTTTAAGTAATCCGGAGAGCATTTCCGCTGAAAGTTCATACAGACGGTTATTTTCCGGAACATCTCCGCATAAATCGGCGAGACCTGCACAGAACCAACCCATAGACCTTAACCAGAACTCCGACGACAAACCGGTTATTTTATCCGCCCAGCATTGAGAACGTTTTTCGTCGTAACCGTGAAAGTAAAGACCGGTCATATCGTCACGCATAAGACGGCGGATATTTTCAAGCTGATTGTATATATCGTCCCACAGACTATATTTTCCGGAAAATTCAGCGTATACTGCCATAAAAGGCATTGCCATGTAGATACCGTCAAGCCATATCTGATAGGGATATATCGCCTTATGCCAGAAGTTACCGTTTGAAAGCCTTGGCTGATTTTCAATCTGACTGAACAGTTTTTCCGAAGCGGTAAGATATTTTTTATCATGAGTTTTCCGGAAAAGCCATATAAGATTACGTCCGCCACAGATGTTATCAAGATTGAAATCGGATACGTTCATAGTAGGAATATCACCGTTTTTACCTATATAGGCATCTGTGAAACGCACGGCGTAATCATAGAAATCAGTATTTCCGGTGAGTTCGTAAAGCATTATAACGGCTCTCATCATACAATTGTCAATATAGTTCCATTTCGGAATTTTTTTAAAGACAAAATTTTCACGATTCCATATCGGAGCGAGCGGTTCGGACGGAAGTATAATTTTTTCGATATAGTCTCTTGCGATTCTGTCAGCGAGTGTGTTCATCAGGAAAGACCTCCGGCGGTTATGCCAATAAATTTTTTTTGTGCCAGTGCGAAAACGGTTACTGACGGTATCAGACCGATTACCGACATAGCAATTATTTTACACTCCTCATAACCCTGACCGGTACTGTCCACGGAAGTACGCAGGGCAAGCGAAAGTGTATATTTTTCGGTTGAGTTTATGAATATAAGCGGATTGATAAAATCGTTCATAGTCCACAGGAAATTGAATACCGCTATTGATATTACAGCCGGTTTCATGCACGGTAAGAGGACATATATAAGTGTTCGTATAGTTCCGCAACCGTCAAGGCGTGAAGCCTCGTCGAGTTCTTTCGGAAGACCTCTGAAAAACTGTATCAGTATAAACACAAACATTCCCTCACACGCAAACAGCGACGGAATTGTAAGCGGTGCGTAACTGTCGAGTAAATCAAGTTTATTCCAGAACATATACATCGGCATTATAGTGACTATAGCAGGCATGAACATTCCCACCATAAGAAGCGTAAAAAAGAATTTTTTCAGCGGAAAATCAAACCTTGCGAAGCCGTAAGCCGTCAGCACCGACGATACAACGGAAAAGACAGTTTTCGGAATTATTACGGTAAACGTATTTATAAAATAATGTCCCATTGTATAACCGGTATTTGTTTTCCACGCATTGAAGTATACACTGA
>CAMWUB010000320.1 GCA_947177345.1 uncultured Ruminococcus sp.
AGTTTTTTTTTTTTTGTGAGGGGGCCGGCGGGGAATTTCCTTAAAATATGTTATAATTAACACACGAAATCAAAAAAATTCACATTCAGGAGGACATATGCAGAAAATTTTAGGTTATATGCGGAAGGCTATTCAGAATTATCACCTCATTGACGACGGCGACAGAATTTGTATCGCCGTTTCCGGTGGAAAAGATAGTCTGATTATGCTGAAAGGTCTTGTCTTACTCAGAAATTTTATCGGTATTGACTATCAGCTAATCGCCGTGACTATTGACCCTTTTTTCAACGGTATCGCCGGTGAATATTCAGCAGTATCTGAAATGTGTTCGGAACTCGGTATTGAATATCACGTAATTCCGACACAAATAGGTGAAATTGTCTTCGATGTCCGCAAAGAAGATAATCCATGTAGTCTATGTGCAAGAATGCGTAGAGGTGCTTTATACAATTCAGCGGAGGAACTCGGCTGTAATAAAATTGCTCTCGGACACAATTATGATGATGTTATTGAAACTTTTATAATGAATCTGTTCACGGAGGGTAGAATCGGTTGTTTTTCGCCGTCGACGTACCTCGAAAACAGAGATATTAATATAATACGTCCGTTGGCACTTGCTCCGGAACGTGATGTTAAAAAAGCCTCACGGAATATTAATATTGTAAAATCACGCTGTAAGGTGGACGGACACACAAACCGTCAGAAAACCAAAGATTTCATAGCCGGTATGGAACGTAAGGAACACGGATTCAAAGAACGTATTTTCGGGGCTATGTGTCGTGCTGACATTGACGGCTGGGGTATACATAAATAAAAAAGACTCTCCCGAAGGAGAGCCTTTCTTTTATCGTATAGACATTTTTATATTAAGGTTTTAATCAGTCATTCTTCTTTCTGAGAACGAATGCTGTACCGATTGCTACAGCAAGACCAGCAGCAGCAACGCCTACGCCAGCAACACCTGTCTTCGGTGATTCCTTACCACCAGTAGTTGTAGTTCTTGCAGTTGTAGTTCTTGCAGTTGTAGTACTTGACTGAGATGTTGTCGACTGTGTACCAGATGCCGGAGCAACTGTGCCTGTTGTAGTAGTAGCTGTAGCAGAAGCTGTAGCATTATCTATAGTATTGCTTGTAGTTGTTGCAGTTGTTGTTGGTTCAGGAGTTGTAGTAGTAGTTGTTGTTGTCGTAGATGTAGTTGTAGGTTCAGAAGTTGTAGTAGTGGTTGTTGTTGTAGAAGTTGTTGTAGGAGCAGAAGTTGTAGTAGTAGTTGTGGTGGTTGTAGAAGTTGTTGTTGTAGTTGTGGTGGTTGTTGTAGTAGTTGTTGTGGTGGTGGTAGTAGTTGTAGTAGTGGTTGTTGTAGAAGTTGTTGTAGAAGTTGTTGTGCCAGCTTCAATCTGAATACCACCCTGTGTTATACCCTGTGTGAACACATAACCCTGCATGAGTTTTCCGACATTGTTGTTAGTCTTGTTTGTAAAAAGGTCCTTAGCATCTTCAGTTGACTGATAGTCAATAGTAATCGGGAAGAACTCACCGCCTTCGAGAGTTGAAGCATCAGGGAGTAAGAAGTTCATTGAGTAAAGAACACCGGTAAGACCCTTATCGCCGTTACCTGATGTTGTCATGAATACGCCGTTAGCACCGTTAGCCTGAACAACATGTGAAAGGAAGTCAGCAGCATCACCTTTTACAACGTCATAGTCGCCGATTCTGTTGGTGTTCATTTTGATTGTCTTGCCACCAGCAATTGCAGGATAGTTTACGTGAATACCAGTTGATGAGTAACTCATGTCAACGTTGTCACCACCGCCAACGGTAATTTTTACTTCAACAGGTGTATTAGCAGCGGCGAGAGCCTTTGCTTCTTCGAGTGAAAGAGTTACTGTATCAACTGTGAGTGTGGGCTTAATTTCAGATGCTGCGATTTCAGCATCGGTAAAACCATTATTAGGAGTAGCAAAAGCTGAAACAGCAGTAGCGGAAACTGCAACAGCAGAAACTGCAAGTGCAGTAATTGCCTTCTTTATAAAATTAGTTTTCATTTTAATTTATTTCCTTTCAATTATAATATAATTGGATTTATAATCATCTGCCGCCACCCGACGGCAGATTTCATAACATTTAATTATTCAGCAAGTACATAGTCCCAGAGTGCTTCGTCGCCAACTTTGTATGGAGTATCAATTGTTGAAAGCTGTGCATAAGCCACCATGATACATGTTGCATCAACAGCGTCGATAGTTCTGCCTTTTTTACCAGTACGCCAGTTGACAATTTCGCCTTCCTGGTTAGACATATTTACGTCACTAAGGAATGCTGCAAACTGGTCATATATTGAGCTTGGTGATGTAACAAGTGTTTCATTAGATATTGAAAGTATTGTACTTTCGACATTCTTTCCGGTTGAAAGTTCAGCATAATAAACCTGTATCTGTGTAGCGTCAACGGAGTTTACATCATAGTCAAGGTTTACGTCACCTCTGTAGCCTATATAAGCTACAACACTTGCATCGTTGTCGTCAACAGTTTTAAGCACGTCACCATGTGCAAGTACTACCTTACCGGACTGGTCTGTGAGGTCATCACCGTCATAAATAAGAGTTACATTATATTTGAAGTCAACATCATGTTTTACGAATGTTTCAGCCGGTGTGGATGCGAAATCATAAGCTACTTTTATAACTTCTTCTGTATCATTTGTATAGATAACAGTAATTTCAATATCCTTAACCTGTTCCCTATGGAATTCTTTTTCATATGAATAGTAGAAACCATAATCGCCTTCATCATTAGCACTTACAGTAGCGTAAATTCTTCTTACTACGCCGTTAAGAACACCATTGAAAGTTGTTTCAGTAGTAGTTGTTCCTGTACCAGTACCTGAACCGGTTGTATCTGTTGTTCCTGTACCAGTACCTGTGCCGGATTCAGTTGTGGTTGTATCTGTGTCTGTTCCTGTATAACCGGATTC
>CAMWUB010000321.1 GCA_947177345.1 uncultured Ruminococcus sp.
CTGTTGCACCGTTAGGAGTGGTGCGTTCCTCATTTTTTGTAATAATGACCTCGTATTCACCTTTCGGGATAATGTCAAGGTCCTGTATGTCCTCGTAATTTGTATTAAAAGCCATAATTTCAATCTCCTTTGATTAAATTTAATGCATCCTCTGCACTTCTGCAAATACCGGCGATTGCTCCGTTTTTGTTCATAGTGTCCAAAAAAGTTAGCTGTTTTTTGGTAGGTCTGCCGGTTGGTGTCTTTACTTCGATAAAGACCGCTTTGCCGTCTGATTTCCGGAAGCCGAATAAATCACTGAAGCCCTTTGGTAAACCTGTACTAAAGTACCGTCCGTCTTTTGTGCAACCTGTACCGACGTTTCCACGAAAAATCACGCACGTATCAGACAAAACAAGCCGGATTTCATTCTGTATTCTGTGTTCTTCCGTCATTTTATCCAACCTCTCTCCCTTGCCTGATGCCAGCACCAACCAAGTTTATAACCATGATTTTTAGCATATTCCTTCAAATCGTTCATATTTTTACACTGGTTAGGCGAATCAGCATATTCCAGCGTAAAACCGGTAACATTCTTTAACTCCGCATTGTCTCTGAAATCAAGGGTACGTTCTTTTTTGGGGAAAACATATCCGCATTCCGGACAGATTTTAACATAATCTTCCGGCTGAAAAGTATAGAAACATTCCGGACACTGCATGACTTTAACTTCATTTTCAGCTTGCTGACGGGCTTTTTTCGGTTTTCCCTGCAAACTCCATTGACGGTCTGCATCAGGCATACCGAAACGGGCGTAATTTCCAACGTGGTCTATAATAATTGCCGATTTTCCGGGCTTATATCGCATACCACGCATACTTTGCTGAATGTAAAGTGTTAAACTTTTAGTCGGTCTGAGGAGAATAACACACTCCACATTCGGAACGTCAAACCCCTCACTTATCAAATCCACATTGCATAGAATTTTAATTTTACCGTTTCGGAAATCCCCGATAATACGCTGTCTTTCTGTTTTCGACGTTGTAGCGTCGATATGTACCGCTGAAATGCCGTCCGCCTGAAATTTTTCCGCCATAGCCTCCGAATGCCTGACTGAAATGCAGTAGCAGATTGCCTGTTTACCTTCCGCAAGTTTCCGATAGTGGCTTATAACGTTCCCGAAAACAGTGCGGTTAAAAAGAACGTTTTCCGCCGATTTTACTTCAAATTCACCACGCTGGACTTTTATTCCGCTGAGGTCAGCGACTGCCGGTGCATAGTACGTATAAGGCGATAAACAGCGGTTTTCGATAAGCCATTTTGCCGAAACTCCTTCAATCAGAGTTTCATAAACATCACCCAGACCAGAGCCGTCAAGCCTGATTGGCGTTGCAGTCACTCCGATGCGGTATGCTTGAGGGAAAAAATCATAGATTTTCCGATAACTTTCGCTTTTGCTATGGTGGCTTTCATCGGTTATGATGAGTGACGGCGTACTTAATTTTTTCAGTCCCCGGCAAGCCGTCTGAACCATACAAATTTGACAGAAATTCATATCAACGCCCCATGCCCTGAAAGTCCGTTCTATCTGTTCGCATAGCTCACGACGGTGAACCAGAAACAACACACGGTTAAGTTTTTGAGTAGTCCGTTTCGCAATTTCCGCAACGATGACGGACTTTCCGCCACCGCACGGAAGAACGATACACGCCGATTTTATGCCACGTCGGAAAGAATCATGTACTTTCTTGACAAGTACTTCCTGATACGCCCTCAACGGCACTGTTTTCCGCCTCCTTTCTGCGTTTAAACTCCTGCATCACGCACGCCCAGCACATTTTTTTACCGTAAGTTTTTGTACTTCCGTCAACAATTTCCTGAATAGTTTTCTGTTTGGTAGGAAGAATTTCATTACCGCATTGAGTGCATTTTTCGCCCTCAGTAAAGCCATAATAGCTCCGTATCACATTGTCAACGGATTTCAGGTCATTAGGAATTTGCATACTGTCAAACATACCGTAAGGCGATTTACAGGTGTCTGTGCCGTCTGTCTGAGTGGCAAACAGATATTTTCCGTCAACGACAAGCGTTTTCAGTACGATTGTAAACATACCCTCGACATTAATCTGATTGTCAAGGAGTTTACCGACAGTTTTCGCTTTAAGTCTGCCGTCCTCACCTGTTTCGACGTGCTGGAAAAAATATACAACAACGTCGGGAGGAAGATGTTCTGTAAGCCGTATAAGTTCCCAGAAATTCTTTCCGATGTCGGTGTATTTCTGATAGCCCTTTTCCTGTGAACGTCTCATAAACTCGTTTAACATAAGATATTGTGAATCATCAATAACAATGATTTTAGTTGTCTGACGCTTGATAAATGCCGTAATATCAGCATAATTGTCGCTGTTAATCGTATTTGTGAAATGCGTCCGGAACGGTAACGGCTTACTGTTGACGTTCACAAGTGCGATTTCATTTTTACCGAAATTCCGCATAGAAGTTGATTTGCCACTTCCGGAAAATCCCATGATCAGAACTGGTATTCCCATTTTTTAACCTCACTTTATCTGAATATTCTGTCTTTCAACGATTTTCGCACCGGTTATTTTCTTGCCGTTTTGAATAGCCAACTTAATAGCAACTTTGTCCGGAGTATAAACTATTTTCTTACTGCACCATTTTTTAGGTAGTCTGTCATCAACTTCAACTGCCGTTGATTTCCGGTAAGAAACTTTTACTTTCGGAGTTTCCATTTTTTCGCCGTTCAACGCCCTTGACAGCCATTCACGGAGTGCAAGGGCTTTATGTTCCGCCTGTTCCTGACGTGCCTTTAAAACGTCCCGTTCAGCCTTGATAGCCTTTGCGGTTGCTTCAAGATTCTTTATCCAGACTGCGACACCTTCAAGTTTGATTTCACGTTCCAGAGCAAGTCCGGAAAGCTAGTCAAGGTCAACGCCTTCGCCCGT
>CAMWUB010000322.1 GCA_947177345.1 uncultured Ruminococcus sp.
AAAATAATATTTTTCAGAAAAGATTTTACGTGTTACAACGTGTTATATTGTGTTATAAATATGTAACACATAAAAAACTCCTATAAATATGGAATATTTCTCGATTAAATTATGTGTAACATGTGTAACACGTATGTAACACATTCAGAGGGAATCTTGACAACTCTACAAAAAGGTGTTACAATAAACTTGTAACACATATATAACACGCAATATATATGTAACACGTTGTAACACGTAAACCATAAAAAAGGAGTAGAAACAATGGCAGACGATTTGAAAACACGTTCTTTCAGGATTTCGGAAGATACAGCAGAACGCTTTAAACAGCTTTGTATTAGTTTTGGCAATCAGAATAGTGCTTTAGATGCTCTTATTTCAACTTATGAGATGCAACAGGCTAAAACGGTAATTACAGAAAGACAGACTGACATAAACAATTTTGACGCACACTTACGGGCATTACAGAAGTCTTTTCTTCATTCTTTGGAAATTACAGAGGACACAACCGAAAGAGTAAGGGCAGAATTTCAGAGACAACTTGAAAACAAAGACAGCATTATATCAGACTTACAAGAGTGTGTTCACATCGCTGAACAGGCTGAACAAAAAACAAAAGAACAGGCTACCATTGCAACTAAAGAGGCTAATGCACGAGTTGAACAGATTACAAAAGAAATAGAGGAGTTAAAAAATAAACTTATTTCTGTTAGTAAACAGTCAGAAGAACTCTCGGATAATTTGACTGCCGTAAAAAGCCAAGTGTCAGATAAACAGCAGATTATTGAAAATCTTAATCAGCAGTTGACCAATGCAAAGGCAATGACCGAAAAAGCACAATTGGCAGAAAAAAGAGCCATAAAGGCTGAATCAGAATTGAGCTCCATCAAGTCAGAATTTTCTGAAACAAAGAAACTTCATGAAACAGAAGTCAAGGAATTGAGACAACAGCTTGCATCACAAACGGCAACCGCTGAACAATCTGCAAAAGTAGCTGAAAGACTTGCTGAAGCTGACAAACGTGAAGCATTGGCAAATCAGAAAGAAAAATATATTGAAGAACTGGACAAGCTCCGACAGGAAATCAAGATACTTACAGAAGAAAACTTCAATCTTAAAACACAACTTTCCATGCAAGTAAATAAGAAAGATTAATCGGAAAAGGGGGTGCAGGGGGAAAGCCTGCCTCTGTAGTAATTCTGTTGTTGGAGCTGGCGGAAATGACAGAATTACTACAGAGTTATTATTAACTCCACCCAGACTTTACGTTATAATCTAAATGAGGAGTGAACAACAAATTATGCCTAAAACAATAAGTTTTCACAATGGCACTTCATGGAGCAGAGGTCATAATATTCGTGATGAGAGATACACCAGTAACCAGGAGCATATAGAAAAGTCGCTCTCAAAACAGAATGTTATCATACGTGATGTGCCTGTCCGTCAGGCTTATGAAGAAATTTTCGGTCAAGCTGTTCAGGAGTATAATAGCCGTCAAAAAAGAAAAGATAGAAAAATTGACTGTTATTATGATAAGATTAAACATGACAAACGTAAGCACCCTGTATATGAGTGCATAGTCCAGATTGGCGACAAGAACGATACAGGTAATTCGGCAGAATTGGAAAAACAAGCCTTAATCAGATTTACGGAAGAATGGGAACAGCGGAATCCTAAATTATACCTTATTGGAGCATACATACACGCTGATGAGCCTAACGGAACAGTACATTTACATTGCGACTACATACCGGTTGCAGAATGTTCAAAAGGTATGAGAATCCAGAACAGCTATGATAGAGCCTTAAAACAGCAGGGTTTTAAATCTGAGAATATACACCAAACGGCGCAAATAGCATGGCAGGAACGTGAAAGAGAGGCTCTAACCGCCATTTGTAGGGATTTTTTTATTGATGCACAACATAGTCAAGGTATCGGTAAAGGGCGTAAATACCTGACTCCACAGGAATATCGCCGTGCAAAAGATGAACAACAGGCAAAAATAGACGAAGAACTGCAACCCCTCAAAGACGAATTGAGCGAATACAAGCAGTTAGATGTATCGGAAAAGGCTTTTTCAGTAGACGAAAAAAAAGTACCTTTCAATAAAACAAGAATATCTGTTCCAACAGAAGATTTAGAAAAACTGAAAAAACAGGCTAAAGCATATCGTGTGAATCTGCCGGAAATGCAGACACTTAGAAGTCGAAAAGAAGAACTTGATAAAAAAGAAAATGAACTTAATGAACGTTCCAGATGTCTCGGTGAACAAGAACGGCAACTTGAAAAAGATAAATCAACCTTAAAAATCAATTATCTTACTGTCAAAGAAATGTATAACAGACAGCATAATATTAACAAATTACTTGAACAATCAGAATTATGTGTATCAACTTTAACTTCTGAAAATAATTCATTGAATCATACTATTGAAAAGCAAAATAAAACCATACATGAACTTCAAGAGCAGGTTTCAAAAATTCAGACAGCACTCAGAGGAGCATATGAAAGCCTGACTAATGTTACCAAGGCAATAGGTATGCTGAAATATTCCGACAATGAGTACAAAACAAGTTTAACAGAACAACAAAGCCGACTAATTGATGCCATTGCAAATTATTCTGAACGGCTGGCAAACATGGAAGGTTATTCTGATTTATCCGAGGATATAAGAACACACGTTGGTATTAGTAGCGAAATACAAGACGAACTTAAAGAACTTATGCCGAAAAAGAAATCAAGAGGAATGTCATTATAATCAATATATTATAACATAAATAATAAAAAATTCTCCTTTTTAGGAAAAATTGCACTCCCCCCCATTAAGAGGGGGGAGTGCATTAAATATATTTAAATATATTTGAAAAAATATAGGGTAAAAATTTGGCTTAAAATAGCCGTGTACCATGATGCAAAAATCATGAAACAAGCCCTTTTAC
>CAMWUB010000323.1 GCA_947177345.1 uncultured Ruminococcus sp.
TGTAATTACTTGGGAAGTTAATCCCTGTAAAAATATTCTAACACTTACGGGAAATATTTACCATACAAAAAAAGCGTCATACTTTTACAGAATGACGCTTTTTATGACAATATTTACGATAATTAAAGAGATTTCTTTTTTATCTGACCGCTATTTCTGGGATATTTTGTCGGAGTATGCGATATTTTTTTTACAATAACTATTTTCCGATTATCACCGGCGACATCATAAATAAATTCGTCTGTAATTTTTCCGCCGGAAAGCTGAATAGCATTATACCCATCGAAAATATTTTCGGAAAGACCCTTCATAGCAACGAATATACCGCCTGTATGTACGAATGGAAGGCATATTTCACTCAGTACAGACATATTAGCTACAGCTCTTGCACAAGATATATCAAAATTTTCACGATACTCAGAATTTTTTCCGATAACTTCCGCCCTGTCATGTATGAATTCCGCTTCAATGTCGAGTTTTTTGCATAATATCTGAAGAAAAGTAATCCGTTTTTTCAGACTGTCAAGAAGAGTCAGTTTAATATCAGGTCGGAAGAGTTTAAGAGGTACAGACGGAAAACCTGCACCTGTTCCAATGTCAATGAGACTTGCATTTTCAGGAATATCAGCATATTTTTCAATAAGAACACTGTCAATGAAATGTTTATGAAGAATTTCAATGGGCTCTGTTATTGCCGTAAGATTAACATTTTTATTGTATTCAACGAGAAAATCTGCATATAAATCAAGTTTTATATATATATCCTCTGAAAGTTCAATGTCATATTGTCGGAAGCATTTTTTACAGAAATCATATTCAGGAAGCATTATGTTCCTCCGTTCTGTGTTGTAGCCATACATCAAGAAGAGATATATCAGCTGGAGACACACCGGAAATTCTTGAGGCTTGTCCTAAAGAAGATGGTTGTATTTTGTTAAGTTTTTCTATAGCTTCAAGCCTCAGACCATATACATTATGATAATCAAAATTTTCAGGAAGTTTTTTTGATTCGTGTTTTCTCATCTGTTCAATCTGTGCGAGTTGTTTTGAAATATATCCTTCATATTTAATCTGAAGTTCTACCTGTTCGGCAATTTCGTCAGAAAGTTCAGATCTGTTAGAATCAAAAGGAGCGAGAGACTTATAACTTATTTTCGGACGACGTATCAAGTCACCGAGTTTACAACCGGTAGAAAGCGAAGAAGTACCAATTTCTTCAAGAAAATGATTAATTTCATCTGTCGGAGAGATATTCAATGAATTTACACGTTTTATTTCAGAATTTACTTTTTCTATTTTATCGACGAGCTTATTATAACGTTTATCGCTGATGAGACCAATCTTATGACCTATAGGCATAAGTCTTTGGTCGGCATTATCCTGACGGAGTACAAGACGATATTCACTTCTTGAGGTCATCATTCTGTATGGGTCGGAACAGCCTTTTGTTACGAGGTCATCAACAAGAGTACCAATATATGAACTTGCTCTGTCAAGTAACATAGGTTCACGATTTTTTATCTTAAGAGCTGCATTAATACCGGCTACTATTCCCTGAGCAGCTGCCTCTTCATAGCCGGAACTTCCATTAAACTGCCCCGCACCATAGAGCCCTTTTATTTTCTGGAACTCCAATGTATTGGAAAGTTGTATAGGGTCACAGCAGTCATATTCTATAGCGTATGCCGGACGCATTATTTCTACATCTTCTAAACCGTCGATAGTACGAAGAAAAGCAAGCTGAACATCTTCTGGCAAAGATGATGACATACCTTGTAAATAGTACTCTTCAGTAGATAGTCCCATAGGTTCAACAAAAAGCTGATGCCTTGGTTTTTCGGAAAATCTGACGATTTTGTCTTCTATCGACGGACAATAACGAGGACCGACACCTTCAATGCGTCCTGAATATAGTGGTGAACGGTCAAGATTAGACAGAATAATTTCATGAGTTTTGCTGTTTGTGTAAGTAACATAACAGCAGACTTTATTTTCAAGACCGTCAGCAGATGTTTCAAAGGAAAAAGGTACAATATTTTCGTCACCGTCCTGACGTTCCATGAAATCAAAGTTTATGCTTCTCTTATGTACTCGACAGGGTGTACCGGTCTTGAAACGACGTAATTCAACACCATTCTGAATAAGACTTTGTGAAAGATATTTACTTGGCAGTGCGGAATCCGGCCCGCTTTCATAGGAAACTTCACCGATATGAATTTTACCTTTCAAGTAAGTACCTGTAGCAATTATCACTGCTTTTACGGAATATTCAGCTCCGAGAGATGTTACTACACCAGTAATTTTACCATCTTCGACTATTATTTCAGACACTTCCGCCTGTTTAACATAGAGATTGCGTTGATTTTCGCAGACATTCTTCATATAATCGTGATACATTACACGGTCTGCCTGTACTCTGAGACTATGTACAGCAGGACCTTTACCACGATTAAGCATACGACTTTGTATGAAACATTTATCGGCAGCCTTACCCATTTCACCACCAAGAGCATCAATTTCCCTTACGAGATGACCTTTTGCCGTACCACCTATTGACGGATTACAAGGCATATTAGCTATCTGGTCAAGAGATATTGTAAACATAATGGTTCGACATCCCAGCCTTGCGGAAGCCAGAGCGGCTTCAACACCGGCATGACCCGCTCCGACTACTGCAACATCAAAACTTCCCATTTTATATGACATTCAAAAAAACCTCCTGAACGTTCCACATGGAACATTTTTAAGTTATGAATTTCTTTGTACATGATTGTTCCACGTGGAACATTTTCAAGCCATGGACTTTTCTGTACGTGATTGTTCCACGGGAACATTTTCAAGCCATAGACTTTCCTGTACGTGATTGTTCCACGTGGAACATTTTCAAGCCATAGACTTTCCTGTACGTGATTGTTCCACGTGGAACATT
>CAMWUB010000324.1 GCA_947177345.1 uncultured Ruminococcus sp.
ATATAAAATAATAGCAGTCGTCAGCCGACCAAAATTCAACGGAACTGAATCCGATTTCACCGGCTGAACCTGCTCCGATTATAAAAGTTGTATTTGCTTTGCAATTACTTTTTGTGTAGTAGCCCAGTGGTGTCATACTATTCTGATATACAGGAATATTGCCGGTTTTTTCAAGCTGATTTTTTACAACACGTACTCCCCTTGATAATGTTGTAATCTCATTCAGTGTTTTATACTCCACGTCATTGCCGAAAGTTAAAAGTTTATCTCTATAATATGAATACTGCTTTTTTCTCAATTCAAGCTCTTTTTCAAGGCAATCTATGTAATCAGTAAAATTATCAAGTATACGTACTATTTCTTTCTGAACCTCAAGGGGTGGAGCAAATATTGAAATTTCTGCCATTATGTTACTCATTAATTTAGGATTTCCCATACCTTTATTAACATAATTTAAAGTTTTCGTTTGAAGAATATAATAAACAAATTTTATAATTATATTTTCACTTTTTACGTTCAGAAGACCGCATACATTAGTAATATTAAATTTACCTGTTCTATAAAAAACAGTTCCTGCATTTGCACCGTCGGTAGTCCATGTTATATAATTGCCGTCGAACATATAAGTTGATATTTTACCTAATTCTCCGTTATTTTCAGTTTGTGAAGAATATACAGGAAAATCACCCGGATTATCTTTTATATAATCTTTTGATATAACTTTACCTCTGGAAATTTCACATATATCTTTAATTTTTATATACTCCACGCCGTCGGGGCAAAGCTCATTTATTAAATCATTCAGTTTACTCATATTATTTCAACTCCTCAAAAAAGGTATATTTCCATTATACCATAATCTTACATTACAGTAAAGTCAAAAGAACATATTTTCTTTATTTAATTTATTCTGTGCTTTTAAAATCAGGTATTGACAAAACTGTTTCTTTGTTGTAAAATATATTATATGTATTCATACAGGACAATAATTTGTAAAGGCGGTAAATAAATGGGTTTATTTAAAAACATTTTCGGTGCTAATGCATATTCAAACAGGGAACTTAAACGCATCGAACCTATAAAAAATAAAGTCCTCGCACTCGAAGAGGAATACGGAAAACTTTCTGACGCTGAACTTAAAGGCAAAACACAGGAGTTCAAAGACAGACTGGCATCCGGTGAAAGTATTGACAGCATGATTCCTGAAGCTCTTGCGACTGTCCGTGAGGGTGCATGGCGTGTACTCGAAAAGAAACCTTATCCTGTTCAGATTATCGGTGCAATAGTTCTGCATCAGGGACGTATTGCCGAAATGCGTACCGGTGAAGGTAAAACGCTTGTTGCGTGTGTAGCCTCGTATCTGAACGCATTGACCGGTCTTGGCGTACACGTAGTAACAGTAAACGATTATCTCGCAAAGACACAAGCCGAAGAAATGGGAAAAGTTCTCCGGTGGTTAGGTCTGACTGTAGGCTGTATTCTGCATGGTCTCGATAATAATCAACGCAGACAGGCTTATAGTTGTGATGTAACATACGCTACAAATAATGAACTTGGCTTCGACTATCTCCGTGATAACATGGTCACGCATAAAGAAGAACGTGTACAGCGTAAACCGAATTTTGCAATCGTCGACGAGGTGGATTCTATCCTTATAGACGAAGCACGTACTCCGCTTATCATTTCCGGTAAGGGTGATAAATCTACACAACTTTATTCTATAGTTGACCGTTTCGCAAAAACGCTTACTCCAACGACTGTCGTTGAAATGGACAGCAAGGAAGACCAGGACGCACTCAACGAAACAGCCGACTACATCATTGACGAAAAAGCTAAAACCGCTACCATTACACAACGTGGTGTCAAAAAAGCGGAACAGGTATTCAACATTGATAATCTTATGGATTCCGAAAACTTAACACTTTTACATCATATCAATCAGGCTATCAAGGCAAACGGCGTTATGAAAAACGATATTGATTACGTTGTAAGAGACGGTGAAATAGTTATCGTTGACGAATTCACCGGACGTATGATGGAGGGCAGACGTTTCAATGACGGACTTCATCAGGCTATCGAGGCAAAAGAGGGAGTAAAAGTCAAGAGCGAATCCAAAACACTTGCTACAATAACATTCCAGAATTTCTTCAGACTTTATAACAAACTTTCCGGTATGACCGGTACAGCTATGACAGAAGAAGATGAATTTAAAGAAATATATAAACTTGACGTTATTTCAATTCCGACTAACAAGCCGGTTATCCGTATTGACCACAATGACCAGATATACAGCTCCGAAAAGGGCAAGTATTCTGCTATAATCGAACAGATTATTGAATGTAACAAAAAAGGTCAGCCTATACTGGTAGGTACGGTATCAATCGAAAAATCGGAACTTCTTTCCGCTATGCTGAAACGTAAGGGAATAAAACATAACGTCCTCAACGCCAAGCAACACGCAAAAGAAGCTGAAATAGTAGCACAGGCTGGTAAATATGGCTCTGTAACAATCGCTACCAATATGGCTGGACGTGGTACTGATATTATGCTCGGCGGTAACGCTGAATTTCTTGCAAGAGCTGAACTCCGTAAACGTGAAATGCCTGAGGAACTCATAACTGAAGCTATCGGTTTTGCCGATACTGATAACCCCGAAGTTATAAAGGCTCGCAAACTCTATCAGGAACTTTTTGACCGTTTCAACAGGGAAGTAAAGGAAAAAGCCGTTGCTGTCCGTGAAGCAGGCGGTCTGTACATACTTGGTACTGAACGTCATGAATCACGCCGTATCGATAACCAGTTAAGAGGACGTGCCGGTCGTCAGGGTGACCCCGGTGAAAGTTGTTTCTTCCTGTCGGTAGAAGATAGATATTAATCACATATCACAGCACACCCGACCGATAAGAATAGCGGAGTAACCG
>CAMWUB010000325.1 GCA_947177345.1 uncultured Ruminococcus sp.
CATCTGTATTAAGTCCACGCCATACTTTATGACGAAGTTGAGGGTTCGGAACAATTACCGCTGATGTCTGTAATCCGGCAAGGTTAAAGGCTTTTGTCGGTGCAACACATATAATACAGTTCTGTCTGCACTTCTCCGAAACAGATGCAAACGGTATGTAATTACAATCAGGGTCTGTAATATCGCAGTGGATTTCGTCCGAAAGTACTATAACACCGTTATCACAGGCGATTTCACCGATTCTTGCAAGTGTTTCACTGTTCCATATATTGCCTGTCGGATTATGCGGATTACATAATAACATCATGGTAGTCTGTGGATTTGACAGTTTTTCTTCAAGTGAAATCCAGTTTATACTATATTCGCCGTTACTGTATTCAAGCGGACATTCAAGAACATTTCTACCGTTATTCCGTATACAGTTATAGAAGATATTATACACCGGTGTAAGAATAACTACATTTTCCGCCGGAGTGGTAAGCTTGCGTACACAACTGGAAATAGTCGGAATAACGCCGGTACTGAAAATAAACTCTTCCTTTTGATACTCGATTTTATGACGGGTTTTCCACCAGTCAATATAAGCCTGATACCATTCTTCTGAAATCGTAGTATAGCCGAAGATGCCGTGTTTTATACGTTCCGAAAGTGCTTTTATAATCTCCGGAGCTGTCCGGAAATCCATATCCGCAACCCACATAGGAAGCTCATTTTCTGAAACGTCCCATTTATAAGAATCTGAATTTCTTCTGTCAATGACAGTATCAAAATCATATTTCATAACTGTTCCTCGCAAATTATTTTTGTTTCTGAAGAATCTATTTTATCATCTTCCATAATGATTTCACCTATCGACTTTGCTTTTATGACTCCGCTATGTAGATTTTTAACACTGTCTATATGACTTATTATTTCAGCGTTTACAGTGGAATATTCAAACGCAAGAGTTGTATTTATCAGTTTACAGTTTTTCATTACAAGATTTTCTATGTAACATAATCCCTGAAGGCTTTCGATTGTACAGTTGACAAACGTTATATTTTTTGAGTTCCATGCGAGATACTCACCGGAAATAAAAGAATCATATACAGTAACGTTTTCACAATTCCAGAAAGCATCTTTACTGAGCAGGCTGGAATTTCTTACAATAATATTTTTTCCGCCGTCGAAACAGTAGTTTCCGACAAGTTTAAGACCGTCAATTTCAACGTCATGACAGTTCATAGCGAAGTAATCGCCTTTTGCGGTAACGTTCCGGAACTTTATATTATTACAGTTCCATAGAGTTTCGGAAGCATTTGAAAAATTTACTTCTTCGAGGGTGATTCCGTTACATCTCCGGAAATTTTTCGGAGCTTCAATAATAGTATCTGTCACGGTGATGTTGTTTGTGTACCATATTCCAGCCCGACCCATTTCAAAGACTGAACAGTTTTTCATAGTAATGTTTTCGCTGTACCATAGCGGATATTTCCACCGGAACATACTTCCGTAAAGTTCGATATTTCTGCTATGTTTCAGCGGTGATTCGCCGTCATCGAAAATAGTATCATAGATTTTCATATCAGTTGCCTGAAACAAAGCTCTCTCACCTGTCAGAAACTCCTGATGTATTTCTTTCATTGAAATCTCTCCTTTTATTTTTTTATATTATTATATCATATCACGATTAAAAATACAAGTATTTATTAAAAAATCAGACCTGCTCCGGAAACAGCAGGTCTGAAAGGGTCAGTTACATACTTTCTTTAAGAATCTGTATAATTTCATCACGATTGAGTATTTTATAACCACCGTCCATAATCAATGTGCCGTCGGCGATACCGTCAATCATTTCTTCAGTAACACCCAGTTCAGAAATTTTCATTACAAGTCCGAGTTCATGCATCCAGTTTTCCATAGCAATAAGACCTTCATCAGCAATCTGCTTATCGGTTTTGCCGTCGGGATTTATATTCCATACTTCTTCAGCGAAACGTACAAATTTTTCAAGACCGTATGGCATTATAAACCTGTAATATGGCAGTGAAACCGCTGAAAGCGTCATACCATGTGTGGCATCTGTATAAGCACCCACGGACTGTCCGAGCATATGCACCATCCAATCAGTTGACTTTCCTTTTGCTACAAGCGTATTCAAAGCCCATGTTGCAGTCCACATTATATTTGAACGTGCTTCATAATCCTGCGGATTTTCTTTGGCGATACGGCTTGAATGAATCAGGGATTTCATAAGGGCTTCACTGATATAGTCGCTTGTGTTATCGTCCACACCGGAAAAATACTGTTCACATATATGGCTCATAATATCATATATTCCGGCAATCATCTGATATTCCGGCAATGACATAGTATAATTTGGGTTTAATATAGAGAACTTCGGCATTACATCATCGCCGAATACATGACCGATTTTTAATTTTGTTTCATGATTTGTTATTACTGCACCGCCGTTCATTTCCGAACCTGTTCCAACCATTGTCAGCACGCAACCAACCGGAATAATTTTACAGTCCGGTTCTTCAAAACGGATATAGTATTTCTGCCAAGGGTCTTCATAGCAATGCACTGAAATAGATACCGCTTTTGCGTAATCGCATACCGAACCCCCACCGACTGCGAGAATAAATTCAGAATTATTTTCCCTTGCAATCGTGATACCCTCATATAGCTTTTCAAGAGTAGGATTCGGCATAACTCCTGAAATTTCCGCAATATTTTTATTACTTTCCTTAAGAGTCCTGATTATTTCATCATAAAGACCGTTTTTCTTGACAGAACCTCCGCCGTAAACCAGAAGTACATTATCACCGTAATTTCTTAGTTCATCTTTCAGATATTTCAGTGAATCTTCACCGAAATATAAACGGGTCGGGTTATGGTAGCTGAAATTTCCTAACATAAAAAAACTCCTTTATTA
>CAMWUB010000326.1 GCA_947177345.1 uncultured Ruminococcus sp.
CCCATATACCGCTATTTTACGGTATATGGGACTTTTCGCAACCTTTAAAATTACGCATATTCAATTGGTGGAGGCGACCCGTGCAGTCCCTTATCTGCGAAAACGGAAATTTTGAAAATGAGGCATAGCTATATATAGCCATTTTCTCTGTTTCTGATTTTTGTGTTTAAGGTAAGTTATGAGGTATTCTTATTAGAGCGTGTTCACATTAAAATAGCATCAAAAATCATAGCAAGAGAAATAACAGAGGAATAAACAATATCAAGCTTATCATAACGGGTAAAACTTTTCTGAATCGTTTGATTCGCAGAAAATATCTTTCTATTTCATTACGACGTTTATAGAGTTTCTTATCATAATCCCATGGTTCTTTACGATTCTTTTTTGGAGGTACAACAGGAATAAACCCTTGCTGTACAGCGAGGGCTCGTGTTATGTCATCTTCATATGCTCTGTCCATAAGAAGATAGTGATTATCATCGGAATATATCGATTCGATAAGTTTTCTGCCTTGTGGTGCATCATGTTCCTGATCAGCTGACAAATGAAAAATCATTGCTGCCCTGGCAGACGTGGACACCAGATGAATCTTTGTTGTGAGCCCCCTTTTGAACGTCCGATGCTCTGCTTTCCATTCTCTTTTCTTGCTCCTGACGCATCAGGATGTACTTTTATACTTGTACTGTCTATACAGACAATTTCTGTACGGATTTCAATAATATTCTTTGTCTGCATAGCTTCAAAAATTTCATCTATTATTCCGCTTTTTGACCATCGATTAAACCTGACATATATTGTATGCCAGTTTCCGTACTCTTTTGGCAATGCCCTCCATTTGCAGCCATTTTCTATTATGTACAGTAAAGCCCGCATAAAATCATAGTTTGAAATCGTTGGTTTTTTCCTTGATTTCGGCATTAAATGCTCTATTTTTGCAAATTGTTTCTTTGTTAATTCCATATCTCTATTATATCTTATTTCTATTTTTTTGTCAAGTACTTATGTGAACACGCTCTACTTGTTTCCGTTTCCGTATCAATGCCATCAGCAGTAATAAATCTGATACCATTTTCAGCAAACCACACTAAATCAGCAAGTTGATTTTTTGCATTTCTATGCAGTCTATCAACTGCTCTTACGATAATAGCTTTTGCCTCTACATTGCCGTTTTTAATATCCTCTATCATTTTTTGATACTGCGGTCTGTTTGTATTTCTTCCGGTCTTTGCCATGTCAATATAATAGTTTTCAATTTCCATACCATGCAATTCAGCATAATTTTCGATTGTAGTCATTTGAGCTGATGCACTGTTGCCATCATCTTGGCTGTGAGAACTATATCTGATATATCCCAATACTTTAATTAGTTTTTTTGCTTTATCCATAAATTCACACTATATCCTTTTCAAATTATCAATTGATTTTATTTAATGCGATAATAAGAAAAATATATTATGGTGGTCTTATTAAATACAGTTTAATTTCACTAACTTTTTTTATATTCCTCTGTAAGAATCTGAACAAGTACATCAGCAGCAAGATTAAGAATCTCCTCTTTTTTCTGTTCATCTTCAATAGTAATATTTGTACATTCACAACCATTATAATAGAAATGCTTTTCCACAAGTTGCAGTTTTGTCATCTTTAATTTTGTAATTTCCTTCATGAATGATAGCCTCCTCATTGTTCATAATATCAAGTGTTTGACCAGTTATCACTTCATAAATCGAATGCTCTCTCACATTTGAGAAAGTTTCTCCCTGCTCCATTCCAAATGCCTTATCCACCTTCGCAATGCTGAATTGATAGGCATAGCAGGAGATACCGTCTATACTTAATTTTGATTTTAATCTGTCTTTTGACTGCCTAATTAAATACTTTTCTTCTTCCAAATGCTTGACAGCTCCTTTTATACCAGGAATACCACATTTTTCTAATATTTCTTCAAAGGTAATTTCATTGATGGCAACTTTAATTGGTTTTCCGTCTCCCTTTGTTGTCCATTTAATGCCTTTCAATTTAGGGTGACTGCTGATATAGTTGAATATTGCGTGAACTGTGTTTTTACCTATCTGAGAGAAATCTGAAAGTTTATTGTGAACTTCAACGAAAATATCTTTTAGTGCCTCTATATCAACAGAAATCCCGATATTTTGCAAAATATACGCTGTATGGAGTATCAGTGCATAGTTCAGAATCAATCTATCCGTCAAAGAGCATTTTTCAAGTTTTGGATGTTCTGCAATCATCTGTTTTATTGTCTGATAATTTGAAAGTACTTTCTTTGAATCAGCAGTTAAAAGATATTCGGAAAGCATTTTCCCTACAATACCATAATTCGTTCCGGCGAATGTTTTAATTTCGTCAGCGTGTTTACTGCTCTGTGTGTAGGTATAATCATCCAGATTGATTATTCTAACACCAAGTCCCAGATTGTCATGCTTAGAAATATCAACAAGATGTGTTTCCGAACTGAAAAGACAGGTACAGAGCCATTTATCACATTCTTTCAATTGACTTTGCTGGTCAAGTCTGAGTTTGCTTTTGCCCTCAACAAATGCGTAAACAAAGTTACCTTTATCCATGTTGTTGCTGATAGTAGATTCATCGTAGCAGAGCGGAACACCTTGATGTCTTCCAAGCATATGAATCAATGCATTTGATGTACCGTAGAATCCGGAATAGACTGCTTCATCATCAGAGGAACTGTAGAGTGATGCAGCAAGCTGTAACGCTGTTGTCTTGCCTGTGGAGGACGTTCCGACAAGCGACACACCAAACGGAGCAACAGGAACTTTTTCAGTTATACTAAGATAGGCCAGCAGTGTTGAGGATGCAGCAGCACGCAGAACAACCGGCAATGTAGGGTAATTTTTTACCAGTCTATTTAGTTGACTGAAATATTCTGT
>CAMWUB010000327.1 GCA_947177345.1 uncultured Ruminococcus sp.
ACCATAGATAGATAAATAAACAGAATTAGTAACATGAAAATATTTTTTTATAATGAAAGGACGGTCTTTTATGAAAAAATCAAAAAAATTAATTACTTCCCTTGCACTGTCGGCACTTATGGCGATACAGCCTATAGCCTGCTATGCAGATTCAGCCCCATGGGACGAACCCGGTGAAACATTCTCTCATACTTTCGAGGTAAGAGTTGTTGAGGCTTACAAGGATGATGCTTTTATAGGTGGACTTGAAGCACGCCTTGTCGAATACAAATTCGATTATGATGATAAACATCATGCTGGCGACTATATCCGCACTATTGCAGAATTTACTACATCTGATACAGAACCGACATACATCACTTGTGATGATGTAAGCACTACCTGCGTTTACATTCTTGAAATAGACGAACTCCCCGAAAATCACAGCTATTTCGGCAAAGCTTCTGTTGCCAAATATCATGGCGGTTATGATTTGGCGAATCCCCCATATAATCCGTATATTATATATCTTTGGGATGAACCACCATATGAAGTATGGGAAGATTTCCCGATAACAAAAACTGTCGACTGGGAAACACAAATTTATGACCTTACAAAATATAATAATCAGGACGAAAACCCTACAATTCAGGGTATTGACGTTGAAATAGTAAAAATCAATCAGGACGAAGACGGTAATTTTTCAGTCGGCGATTTTATAGGAAATTATAATACTTCCGAACCTATTAAATTCACAACGGAAGAAACTTTCAATTCAGAAGATGATTCAGTATTTTTCGGCTATAAATTCGAGAACGTCCCTTCCGGTTACGAACAAGAAGTGGAACGTTTAGCTGACCCGACTTATAGCTCTATAATTGGAGGAAAAATCTGTGACGGCTATTAGAAAAACACGCATATGGTATACGTGCAAGAGATTATGATATACGTTTCATATGGCATAATTCCGAAGACGATTATGTATATGCGGATACAACTGCTCCCACGACTACAAGACCGCATACAACAACCACTACTACAACTATAGCTCCTGCCGGAACAGTCGCCGGAGATGCAAACGGCGATAATCAATTAAGTATGGCTGATGCTGTACTGATTATGCAGGCTTTATGTAATCCGTCGCAATACGTTATTGCACCTGAAAATGTTGAATCCGCTGACATTGTGAACAAGGGCGACGGTATAACTCCTTTAGATGCCCTCGCAATACAGATGATTAACATAAATTTACTTAATGAAAGTGATTTACCAGTTACTTCTGAAGAACTTATAAGTTTTATGAACTGAATCCATAAAAATTATACTCTCTGTAGAAATACAGAGAGTTTTTTTGTTTCCGGAATAAATCCCATAAAAAAATTTTTCCGTTTTTTTAAGAATATTTTTCAAAAACACTTGACTTTTCAGTGAAAATAGTGTATAATATAGACAATCTAATAAATTTCAGAAGGAAGGCTGATTTTATGAATAAAAAATATCGTGTCATGTCTGCAATGCTTGCTTCTATACTCATGGTATCATCTACAGGCATGACCGCTGTCATGTCTGCGAGTGCTACGGATAATGAAGTTTCTACCGTCGAGGAAGTAGAGGAACTTTCCGTATCATTCAATAACCAGTATGCCTCCGCCGGTGAGGAAATGAGCGTGACAGTTTCCGGCATTGAAAACTATTCTCTTATATGGTACGTTGACGGTGTAGAAGTTTCTACGGAAGATACATACACCATTTCAGAAAATGACCTCGAAAAGTTCGTGAAAGTTGAAGTTGTTTCAGGTGGTCAGGTAGTCGCAAGCCAGTCCATATATTGCAGTAATCTGCCGGTACTCTATATCGATTGCCCTGATTTTTCTAAAATGAACTGGTCAGCAAGTCATGATACCTATTATGACGCTACTATGAAAGTTCAGGGCAACAGTCAGTACACAAAGGCTAAACAGCTTTATGACGGTGCTATTGAAATAAAAGGTCGTGGAAGCTCCACATGGGGTCTCGAAAAGAAACCCTATAAACTCAAACTCGACAGCAAAACCGATATGTTCGGAATGGGCAAGAATAAACACTGGGTTCTCATGGCTAACCATATGGACGGTACTTTCATGAGAAATGATGTTGCTAATACCGTTGCAAAGGCTATCGGACAGACCGCTATGGATTCTGTATTCGTTGATGTTGTCGTAAACGGCGAATATCGTGGTAACTATCAGTTCTGCGAACACATAAGAATTGACGAAAACCGTGTTGATATATTCGACTTTGAAAACTCCGCTGAAGATGCCGCAAGTGCAGTTTATAAGTCACTCGGCATAAAGGATAAGGAATTTAAATCACGCCTTGAAGACTACATGAAAGAAAATCTTGGCTGGATGTCAACAGGTATTGTCGAATTTGAGGGCAATTCATATGATGTCGCTTCAGTATACGCCGACTGGGATTTACTCCGTGAAAAGATTGAAAACAATGCAGGTTATCTCTTTGAAATGACTGTCGACGCAGGTCAGGACCCGTCAAACCTCAAAACAAACAATAATGTTCAGTTATCCGTTGTAAAGCCGGAGTTTACCGCTACTAACGACGAAATGATGAACAATGTCAAGACGTATCTTCAGAATTTTGAAAACGCTGTCTACAGCAAGACTGGTAGTACCACTATTGACGGCGAAAAAATAGGTTTCAATGAACTCTGTGACATGGAATCACTTCTCGGTTACTGGACTATCGGCATGACTTTCATGAATGAAATCGGTCACAGAAGTAACTATCTGTATCTTGACGAAAATGAACTGAAATTCGGTCCTGTATGGGATTTCGACTGGGCATTAGGTAATGAAATTCCTGGCTGGCCTACCCTCGATTACAACAAGTGTATTAATCAGGGTCAGTTGGCTTGCTGATGGTTCTATGA
>CAMWUB010000328.1 GCA_947177345.1 uncultured Ruminococcus sp.
GTGTATAGTTTCATGCAGTAGTAAGCAGACCAATCAGGACACACCCACACCCGAATCAATTTCAACACCCGATGTCATCATTGAAAGCACGAAATCCTACACCGCCGAAAAATTAACCGGTATAGCGTATAAGAAAGAAATGGTTAAACTGCCGGAGGGTATGAATCAGATTTACAGTTTCTGTACGTATAATGCCGGAAATAATCATTTCATACTCGGAGCAGGTGCGAAAGTTCCGGAGTTCTGGACGGCTGACAGGTCTTTACAGAACTTTGAAAAAATTGAAATCCCCGATTTTGATATAGGCGTATCTTATAACATGGACGTTGCGGAAAATGGTACAGTTGCGGAATTTTTCGTTGACGCTGATTACGGCGATTTACCTGACCCTGACCCATATTCCGACGACTACAACGAAGCGTTATATGATTCCGTAGCGGAATACAGTTTCAAAATAAATACATACTCCACAGACGGTAAACTCCTTAAGTCAGCGACAGTCGGGGAATTTCCGGAAACTCCTGACAAATACGTAACTATTACTGAAACCGCTTCTGACGGTAACCTGCTCATTGCGAGTGTGAACGGTGCTTACTATATATTCAGGACGGACGGTACATATATAGGAGAATTATCCGCAGATGACGGTACTGTTGAAGCGATAGGTCATAACAGGGACGGCTCATTTGTATGTGCGGTAAGTACCGACGATAACAAATTACAGATACTACCGATAGATTCCGACGGAAAAACCGGTAAATCTTCGGTGACGTACGATTTCAGCGAGAGCATACAGGACAATATAACCGCCGGTACTGGTGATTATTCAATGTTTATGCGGTCAATGAGTACCATTTATGGCATACGTGCGGACAATTCCGCAATTGAGGCGTTATTCAGTATAAACTATGCCGGACTTAGTTCAAATAATGTACAAGGTTACGCAATGGGTGAGGACGGAAGATTTTCGGTAATAGACAACAATTACATTGACCCCGTCAGGATAAGGACGTATACGCAATGCAGTAAGGAAGAGTACGAAAGTATACCACGTATAACGGTAGGTGCAAAATACGACGATTATTTACTGAAAAACTACATCAACACTTTCAACGATACGCACGACGATATGCAGATTGATATAAAGTTATACGAGGACGAAAAAGGCAATGAGGCTTTCGCTAAGGATATGCTTGACGGTAATCTTCCGGACGTTCTTTTAGTAGAAGATTCAAGCGGAAATTTTGGTAATGCAAACCTGTATAAACAGGGGATAATCTGTAATCTTTACGATTTTATCGACAGTGACGGTGATATTTCCCATGAAAGTTTTATCCCGAACGTCATTGAAGCCCTTGAAATTGATGACGGACTTTATGCGATACCGAGTTATTTTACTCTCTGGTTGCGGTACACAGCAAAGGAAAAGTACGTCAAGGATATTGAAACGTGGGATTTCAACGCATATATGGATATTATCGAAAATCTCCCCGAAGATATGGGCATTGACAGGTGGAAAGATTTAACTGATGATACATACGATACAAAATTAAGGCGTTCAAACTGTTATAACTATATGAAATGGGCGGATTTTGAAAATAATACGTGTGATTACGATAACGCCGATTTCATACGGTATCTGAATTACTGTAACAGTGCGGAAATTATCGACATTGAACAAGACTTATTTGACCCTGAATCATTGACAGATGAAGACCATAATTATAGGTTCAAAATGCAACAGAGACAATACATTGATGACCTTGCAATGTTCAATAATGTATCTGTGGGGAGTTATGCATCATATCTTGACCTTACACAAGGCGAGTTTGCCGGAGAACCTATAAGAACTCTCGGTGAAATAGGTAATAATGACACTCCGGTAATTCTTGATTTCGGGGGAATGAATCACTATTCAATAGCTACTACTTCCGATAAAAAAGCCCTTGCATGGAATTTCATAAAAAATATGATTAGCGACGAATATTACAGCGAAAACCATAATTACGGATTTCCGGTAACTGAAAGCGGTCTGAAAATACAGGCTGAATTTGATAAACTACCGCAGGAAAATAATTTCATAGGTATGGAAGCATATAAAGATTATACCGGTTATTTATATTATTTAGGTGACGGTAATTATGCGGAAATAGGATACGTTGACGACGAACTTATTAAAACAGTAAACGGACTTATTGAGCAGGCTGTACCGGATAAAGTCGGAATAAATCCGGGTGGAGATTTTTATATTATCGCAGAAGAGGAATTAAAGCGATTTTTCCATGGAGAGACTACCGCCGAACAGTGTGCGGAAACTATGCAGAACAGGCTTTCTTTATATCTTTCCGAAAACGAATAAAAGACAGACATCATACCGGAGCAGGTCTGCAATAATATTTTAACAATATACCTGCTCCGGAAATATTATAAGAACTTGTACCAATAGCTTGAAAAGTAAGGAAAAAAATGATATAATAGAAAAAGTGTAAAAACAGTGTATAACAGTGAGAAACGTAGATTTGACGGAGAAAAAACAAAACGACACATAATAACGGATACTATAGTAAATCTCCTCGCTGTTCATGTTCACGCAGAAAATGTCCATGATACAAAAGGTGGAGTATTTACCTTTGAAAAAGCACTTTTTTATTACCCACCACTTGTCGGAGGCTGTGCTGACAACGCTTACAGAAAGCACTTCAAAAATACGTTTGAAACATTTTATAACATAAATGTGGATATTTCAGAAAGACTTGAATCCACCTTTAAAGTCATGCCAAAACGCTGTAAAGTTGAACGTACTTTTTCTACTTTTTAATGGTTACGTCATTCCGGACGTTTATCAAAAGACTACGAAATCAAAACTGTTTATTATGAAACTATATTTATTATATC
>CAMWUB010000329.1 GCA_947177345.1 uncultured Ruminococcus sp.
AAATATATAATTTTTTTCATATTATTTTCTCCAATCTAAACGAAAGTTGGCTTTCAATTTTGTTAAGTCTTCTTTAGGAATGGCAAATTATTTTCTAGTATGTTCTACTTGTAATTTGCTGAAGTAGATTCTGTACTAGCACTCTATTTATTGGTAGATACTATAATTTTTTCAGAATATCTGTATTCTTTATTATCAATGTAGAATGCCTTACCAAATGCCGATAAAAATGTATCTACATCTCCTTTAGAAATAGGGTTGTTGTCGTCATAAAACTTACACTTAATAGCCGTGTATTCGTCTTTATCACGCTTTTTTACAACTATATCAATGCCAATGTCATTAGTATCTGCATACGGAAATTCAGACCATAACCATACTGCATCATACATTTCAGCGTACAATGGACTTGTTCTGAATACTTTTTGCATCAGTTTTTCAAACTTAGTTCCCTGT
Source organism: uncultured Ruminococcus sp. (assembly GCA_947177345.1). Taxonomy (GTDB): domain Bacteria; phylum Bacillota; class Clostridia; order Oscillospirales; family Ruminococcaceae; genus Ruminococcus. Next base: position 457 of record CAMWUB010000329.1, read on the forward strand.
TCTCGCTTGCTTTGCGACGAACTACACATATCATCAAGCAGTTTCAGGAAACTTTCTTCATTTGTCATCAAAAATCTCCTTCCGCAAAAAAAATATAACACTCATGTAACACGTATAACACGTAACACACGCATCATAAGCCAAACTCTTTGACTTTCCTATAAAAGCGACAAGGTTTCATGTTCATTTTATTCATTGTCGCCCTTGCGGTCTGTTTGCCGGCACGCCATTTGGCACATTCTGTCTTGAAACGTTCCATGTCAATAGGAATAGGCTGTCTGCCCTTGTACTTGCCTTGTGCCTTAGCTATGGCGATTCCCTCACGCTGTCGCTCTAATATGGTTTCTCGCTCCAACTCGGCTAATCCTGCAAAGACAGTAAGCATAAATCGCCCTTGTGGTGTGGTAGTGTCAAGCTGTTCTCGCAAACTAATGATTTCAACGCCTTTTTCCTGCAAATAATGAACGATTTTAAGCATATCGGCACTACTCCTTGCAAGTCTGGCATACTCACACACAACAAGAACATCTCCGTCACGTACATAATCAAGCATCTTTTTCAATTCCGGACGGTCTGCACTCTTTCCACTGCATTTATCAATGAAAATACGGTGCATAGGCTTTCCGAAATTCTCTAATGCTTTTAATTGTCGTGCCTCGTTCTGGTCATTGCTTGATATTCTTACATATCCTATGTAGGTCTTTTCTTTTTCTGACATAAATTCACCTCCTGAAAAAAGAATATGTTTTAAATCAATCATATATTAAAATATATGTCAATAAGCAAAAACAACTTATATAATACATTTTTCAGGTTATTAATAGCGTGTACCGATTTAAAACAGTAAACATGAATAGTTCGCTATTCCAAAAGAGGAAATTCCAGTTTTTTCCTATAAGAAGAATAATTCTTTTTTGATTTTTTCTTATTTTTTGTCGTTTTTTTGCTATTAAAACGGCTCTTTTGTATTTGCTCAGTTGATTGTATGCTTTCAGAAGAATTTTCTTCCTGCACTTCCGTCGTTTCGCTATTTGACGGTTTTTCTGTAACCTTTGTAGACGATTCAGACGGTACAGTTACTTCAACAGTTTGAGGCTCTACATCATCAATACAAGTGAAGTATATCAAAGAATCCGACCACTCTTCAAACGTCAACTTATGATTTTCTTCCTCTAAAAGAGGATTTACCTTACGTTTACATTCCCATTTGGAAATAACGCCCTTTGCAACCAGTTCATTAAGAGCTTTTTCTAACGGTTCTTTAATTCTGGTTCTCCATGAACCGCTTTTTTCTTTTCTAACAGTCTGAACGGTTGGCAGATTAGTATATGCAAGTAAGGTCTGAACCTTAAATTTATTGAAATTTCCGTCTTTTTTGTTGTTCGTGTTATAATACTTGAAAGCACAAGCCTGTCCGATGCGGTAAGCATTAGGCTTTCTATTATCCACAGAAAACAATGCTCTTGGATATTCCGTAATTCGACGATGTTTCAAATATTTGGCAAACTCAGGACTGAAAGTCATATAAATATAGCCATTCCTAATTCTGCCATTAAGTAGAATAGGACACTCATAATGCTCCTTCTTCCCTCTGGTTGATTCTGTCCACTCTAAAGAACTATGTAGGAGTAATTTCAAGTCTTTAGAGATTTGTTTTCGTACTGTTTTCAGCGATTCTTTGGCTCTGTCTCGGTCGTTTTCGTCTTTTGCGATTATGCCGTTATGACCACACAAAAGGGCATACTCCTTTAAAGGGATAAAAATTTCAGCCTGCACATTATCCCCGTCATCACCTATATTGTTTTTCTTCGTGAACCATATTAATCCTGCACACAGCAACTTATGTGTCGTGATTCCGAACGCTTTTCCGATGTCTGAAAAATCCTCAATACGTAAACTGACACCATGATTTTCCATGACAATATGTCCGTAAGGACTAAAATTTGCATCTCTGCTCTGCATTTTCACTATTCCTACTGTTGCTTTACTATAAGTTACTCTCATGGCAGAATTAAAAACCTCCTTTCTTCCGAAAATGAAAATATTACTATCTGATATTTTTTTAAAATTCCTCTTGACAAAATGAAAAGACTATGTTATAATATCAATGATAACGATCACCTTGCATCTCTGCTCTGTGTTTTCACTATTCCTAATGTTGCTACTATATTTTTGTTGATTACCAGTGTTAGAAGTTTGCTCCTGCTTGCCGATACTATTATAATTCTTATAATGACATTTTTTATTGTATCGTTGCCTGTCAGGGTTGGTGTTTTGTGGGGGTAGGTGGAAGTAGTGTCGCTCGCCAAAGTCAACAGCTACTCCGCCTGCCGTTTTTAGTATACCGATAATGATTATAACACATTTAAGTCCATTTGTCAAGAATGGACTTTTATTTTTTCTAAAAAATTCATATTTCCATAAAGTAAAAAAT
>CAMWUB010000330.1 GCA_947177345.1 uncultured Ruminococcus sp.
TAACAAGCAAATAACTCTCAGTCTGCACATAAGCGAGTGAAAATATTCCAATCAGGGACAAATCAGAATCTCCGCAGGTTGCGGCTTGCGGAGATTTTTATTTATTTTTTCATGAATTTATTGCATTTTTAGGAAATTAATGATACAATAAAGTAAGTAAATTACGTTTTAGTAGGAGGCTGAAAATGACTGATACAAATAAAAAAACGGTCAAAGAATTTGTACAGCGTTGGACGGGCAAGGGTTATGAAAAAGGTGAATCTCAAAGGTTCTGGATTGACTTGTTACAGAACATCTTAGGCGTACCTGATGCGACGGAATATATTGTTTTTGAAGAACAGGTCAGACTTGACCATACATCTTTTATCGACGGTTATATTGAGGCTACTCACGTTATGATTGAACAGAAAAGCATCGGGAAAGACCTTAGAAAAGGCATTAAACAGTCGGACGGCACTTTTTTAACTCCGTTCCAACAGGCGAAACGTTACGCATCGGAATTGCCGTATTCTAAACGCCCACGTTGGATAGTTACGTGTAACTTCTCGGAGTTTCTGATATATGATATGGAAAAACCTAACTGTGAGCCAGAACAGATTTTCTTAAAAGACTTACCAAAAGAATATTACCGCCTGAAATTCCTTGTTGATACTGGTAGTGACAACATCAGACGTGAAATGGAAATCTCTTTGAAAGCCGGTGAACTTGTCGGCAAACTATATGACATGATACTGAAACAATACAAAAATCCAGATTCACCGGAAACTCTCAAAAGTCTGAATATGCTTTGTGTGCGGTTGGTATTCTGCTTGTATGCGGAAGATTCGGGAATTTTTGGAAGTCATAAGATGTTCGGACGATATTTACAGCGTTTTCAGCCAATAGATGTGCGAAAAGCCTTGATTGAATTGTTTCAGGTACTCGATACCAGACCGGTAGACCGTGACCCTTATATGAATGACGATTTATCGGCATTTCCGTATGTCAACGGCGGATTGTTTGCAGACGAAAATATAGAAATCCCACGATTTACAGATGAAATTGTGGAGTTGTTAGTGAACGGTGCAAGCAAGGTTTTCAACTGGGCAGATATTTCCCCTACAATCTTCGGAGCGGTCTTTGAAAGTACCCTAAACCCTGATACACGTCGCTCAGGAGGGATGCATTACACGGTGCGACAAGAAGTCGCATAACAAATTGCCGAAAGGCTATTCAATCCAGCTTGAATAATTCTACTGTACCTGCATAAATAGTAACGTTTATGTTGGAGAGCTTACAGGACAACGTGGGGAAGCTGACAGCCTTGAGTCAGCGAAACTGCAAGAATAAGAGTACTATGGAAAAGGTAAACTGAACTATCGGACGAGTCGTCAGCATTCAATAAGTGAAATAAGGCTGAAACACTTAAACCAAAAGGTATCGAAGAAAGGACTACAGAATCAGTGTAGTCTGTAGTCAGCTGGACACATCTTCTTCCGGCTTAAAGGTAGTTCCTAAGGTACTTGCATTATTTGTTATGCGGAACTTGGTAACCCCTATGTATTCCCGGCAGGGTATTATTTTCGCAAGAAAATGAAATGATACAGAGGGCAGAGGAATGGAATAAAAAGCGAATGATTCTGTTGTAATGACGGAATATAGGGGTTCAAAATTTGCCCCGACCTGAAAGGGTGCTGACTTATTCCGTGGTATTTTATGGCATGAATGGAGGTAAACCAATGAATGATAATAACTCAATGACGGCAACAGCCGAGAGGTTATCAGACACTGAATGGCTTGAAGACAAATGGAACAGGACAGACTGGAAAGCTGTACAGAACAGTGTTAAAAGGCTACAGACCAGGATTGCTAAGGCGACGAAAGCAATTACAGGAAATATGGCATTTGTCCATACAGACTGCAAACCATTGCTTTCACAAGTTACCGCCCGAAAGGGTGATAAAATACCTGAGCTGTATGACTCGGAAACGGTCACGTACAGTTCTTAGAGGGGAAAGCGGTGGTAACACCGCCGACCTACTCGACTCTATTGAGAACATACACAAAGTTATTGACCCTCTTTTTCTGGACGATTTAAAAGCAGAACTGGAAAAAATTCTTGAAATCAAGGTCAATAAGACACGTCTTTCACATCTTGAGAATTTCCGGAATAAACTTTCCTCGCTTACGTTCTTTGACCCTGCGTGTGGTTCGGGCAACTTCCTGACTGAAACATACATAAGCCTTAGACGGCTTGAAAATGAGGCTCTGCGTGCGATTTATGACGGTCAGAAGATGTTCAATCTTGATGGTCTTATTAAAGTCGGAATAAATCAGTTCTATGGAATTGAAATTAACGACTTCGCTGTTACGGTAGCTAAAACGGCTTTATGGATTGCGGAAAGTCAGATGATGCACGAGACGGAAGAAATTATAGAACATGACCTTGATTTCTTACCGCTGAAAAGTTACGCAAATATCGTTGAGGGAAATTCTCTCCGCATTGACTGGGCGGAAGTCGTTCCTAAAGAAAAGCTGTCGTATATCATGGGAAATCCGCCGTTTGCCGGAAGAAGATACAGGACAAAAGAACAGACAGCAGATTTAACACGTTTCTTTGATTATAAAGATATTGATTATGTTGCTTGTTGGTATAAAATCGCTTCAATCATGATTCAGAATACTAATGTTAAAGTAGCATTTGTTTCAACTAATTCCATTGTTCAGGGTGAGCAGGTACGTCCTTTATGGGAGGAACTTTTTAATAATTATAATATTAAAATAAATTTTGCATACAGAACGTTCCGGTGGGACAGTGAGACAACTTTAAAAGCACACGTACATTGCGTGATTATTTCTTTTTCCTGTATTCCCTCAAAAACAAAAAGAATATATGATAATTCAAATT
>CAMWUB010000331.1 GCA_947177345.1 uncultured Ruminococcus sp.
CAACACGCTGAACGTCGATAGGACGTATTGCCGAAAGCTCCATATCAGCTATACAAGCGAAGTGTTTTTTATTTATGCAAAGAATATCAACGCAATAATCATGTGATTTAACGCCATTAATGTACACTTCATAATATTCTTGAAACCAGTCTTTAAAAAGCATGAAAACACCTCTATTCTATATTATCATAATCTTCTAAACCGAATAGGAGTTCAAATTCAGAAAGGTTATGACGTTTTTCAAACTTTGTACCTGTAGAAATTACATCGCCAAAACACATTTTATCAACCTCACGGATAATATCTTCTCGACTTTTTTCAGGAACATCAAGTTTTTTGCGAATCTCATTAATGATTTCAACAACCGGAGCAATCATTTTTTTAGAAAGAGTTTTAAGAAGTTCTTTATCAGAGCCACATAATTTCTGAAGATACGCAAAACTTCCCCTGATTTCCTTATAAAATTCATATGTTGTAAAATTATTGTTTCCGAAATAAACACCGGAATTGACTGTAATAGTAAAACTATTAGGAGTAAGGCAGATAACAACCGGAATACGTCGGTAAAACTGCTCTATATTATTCACCTCTCGGAATTTTTCAGCCATATCCTGAATGAATAAACGGAAATTTTCAACACCATTTATGATATTAAAAGAATTAATAAGACGTGTACTTCCAAACTTAATATCAACATTACCGCCTTGTGCTTTAGGGTGAGGGTCAAGAGCAAGCAGAGTAAGACGCTTACCGAATGAAAAGAAATGACCGGCACGGACATCAGACCATGTAATAACCGGCTGTCCGTCATATCCGTCAAATGTACTTTTGCTATCACCGATACCAAAAGAAATATCACGTATATCATCAAATTCAGGATAGAGAGCATAAGAAAGAAGTTCACAGAAAACGTCCTTACCAGTACCACCAGCACCGAAAACATATATATTAATTCGAGTATTCGGCAAAGTTGCTTTACGCATAAGATATTCCTGACGTGCTTTTTGAAGTTTGCCGAGCATACCTATGTATTCGTCACTGTCAAGTTCCTTAAAACACTGGTTTAAAGTCATACCGTATTCAGCAACATCAATAATAAATTTCTGCTTGTAATTTTTGCCGACACCATATTTTTCCTCATCAATCTTACGAGAATTAAGGCGTTCACGCCAGTCAGAAGCTGAAGAAGAAGTAACAACTTCCGAATCGTTATAAAGATATTTACCTAATTTTTGTTGTTCCTCTGCCTCATGAGTAAGATATTCAACACAATCGAGAAAAGCTCCACGTCCTTTTTTTATCTTAATAAGAAATTCTGGAACCCCTAAAAATCTTGAAATACGTTCAAGAGGAATTGAAGAATTAGCTTTTACAACAATATGAATATGTTTTCCCTTTACATCGCCGATTTTAGCCCAAGAATTTTTTGAAACGTATTCAGAAAGTGAAGTTTCGTCCTTAATACCAAGAGCTTTAGCTTCTTCTTCAAGAATACAATGCATATCTTCTATGGCATCTTGTGTATAAACGTCCTTATCATGTATACAGTAAGCCCACTCAGTAAAAGTACTGTATTTACGAAGATTTTTGATAATCTCATTCAAATCCTGTAAGTATTCGCCAGTACGATTATTTCTTTCAAACTGACAAATGGTAAATTGTCGGGCAGAAGCACCAACATTTTGTTTTTTAGACATAGTATCACTCCAAAGAAAATTTTTTTTTGCAACAGTTGAAACAGTTTGATTCATTCGCCCAAACGGAACTTCATAGTTTGGGCGAATTGGCTTATTTAAGCATTTTTTTAAAGAAATACAACAGTTGAAACAGTTGCAACAGGAAAAATATTAAGAAATCATAAGAACAAATATTCTACAAGCGTTTTTTATCTATAAATAGCTTGAAATGAATTTATTTTTTTATTTAACTTCAATATTACGAAAATAAAAAACAATGAAAAACATTTCCGGAAAGTCCGTTGGTGACCTCTGAAGAGGTCACCGTCCGGACTTTTCCGGAGACTTTTTTTCAATTGTAGTTTCATTGGTGTTAATCTGTTCTGATAAAGGTTTAAAGCCCGATTCACATAAAGAACATATAGTTTTATAGCTATCGAACATATTACGGAGTTCCTCATCATGAACGAAGAAAAAGAATTTACGAAGTTTTCGGTCTTTCAGGTTGCCTTGTTCGTCAAGAATGGGCTTGTAAACTCTTACAAAAGTAATACAGCCGAAAGCAGTAAAAGGATAGTACATCAAATATGTATTCTCTCGTATAGGCTTGGCAACTCTAGTGAAAACTTGTGAAGTCGCTAATATACACCGTCTGACTTTACGTTGTTGTGTAATGATAGTAAGCATATCCGGAGGAAAATTTTTAGACTGGTTGGAAGAAAACCAGTTCTGAATCTCGTCTATACAATCAATTTCACCGTAAATACCATTAGTATCAAGTGTAAGTTCCTGCCATGAAGTCAACTCATAATCCTGAATAGAACAGGAAAAATTAGAACGTACTATAACACGTGGGTAAATTATCTTGTATTTCCGGACAAGATAAGCCATTAAAGTAGTTTTTCCGCTTCCCTGTTCACCACAAAGAAGATGCATTCCGTATTCTTTAAATGTGTTAGGGTCAATAGTAATAATATCATGTGCAAGTTGTTTCGGAAAATCTAAAAAAATACGCCGGATAATACTATGTTGTTTAAAATGTCTCTTTTCGTTTTTTATCGGTTCAATCTTTCTGATGAAACGCCAGTAAAGCCAGAACGCACCGACGAATACAAGGAAAGGTGATATTACTACAAGAATAAAAAGTAATATCTTTATACATAAGTTAAATATTTTAAATCACCTCACAACCAGTTATGAAT